>NZ_JANGCA010000107.1:0-6231 GCF_024463855.1 Clostridium sp. DFI.1.208
AATTATTCAAATAATAATTTATCAAAAAATTAAAAAAATCTTATCTTAAATCATTGATTTGAAAGGAGAAACAACATGGATGTAAATATCATTCAAGCTTTACTGGTGTTCGTATGGGCATTTATCATGGGAATTGACCAGTTCAGTTTCTTAGAATCATTATATCAGCCAATCGTTACCTGTCCTGTAATAGGAGCGATTCTTGGTAACTTCCAGCTTGGTATTGTAGTTGGTGGTGCTTATCAGCTGATTCAGATTGGTAGTATGCCAATCGGTGGAGCTCAGCCGCCTAACGCAATTCTGGGTGGTATCATGGCAACTGTATTCGCAGTTTCCCTTGGTATGGAAGCAACAGCAGACGGTGTCGGAGCTGCTATGGGTCTTGCGATTCCATTCGCAGTATTCGGACAATATGCTGTAACATTAACATTTACTATTGTATCCGGTCTGATGGCAAAGGCTGATGACTACGCTGCTAACGCAGATGTAAAGGGTATCCGTAACATCAACTTCATCGAAATGGGTATCTTGGGCTGCCTGTTCGGTGCACTGGCTGTAGCTGGTTTATACGGTGGTTCTCAGTTAGGTACAACACTGAAAGACCTGTCCTTCCAGTTCTCTTGGGTAATGGCTGGATTAGACGCTGCCGGTGGTGCTATGAAGTTTGTCGGATTCGCTATCCTGATGAAGGTTATGATGTCCGGCGAAATGTGGGGATTCCTGTTATCAGGTTTCGCTATGGCTGTTATTTGCAACAACCTGCCTGCAGTTTCCGGAGCAACTCTGCTTCTGTGTGCTTTCGTTGGTATCGCAATCGCACTGTACGATTACCAGATCAATACAAAGATCAAAGCAAATGCCGGCTCTAATGTAGGAGGTGTTTCTGATGGCATATAATATTCCTGAAAGATATAGTGATTTAACTCCAGCTCCTAAACTGGATAATAAAACACTGAATAAAATGGTATGGATGTCATGCTTCCTGCAGGCTTCTTTCAACTATGAGAGAATGCAGGCTTGTGGATGGCTTTGGGGTATGCTGCCAGGTCTTCAGAAGATTCATACAAACAAGGATGACCTGAAGGCTTCCATGGCACACAACCTGGACTTCCTGAACACTCACCCATTCCTGGTAACCTTCGTTATGGGTATTGTATTATCACTGGAACAGAACAAAGCTGAAACAGCTACCATCCGTTCCGTACGTATTTCTGCTGCCGGACCTCTGGGTGGTATCGGTGATGCACTGTTCTGGTTGACATTAGTTCCAATTACTGCTGGTCTTACTGCAAACATCGCAATGGAAGGTAACATTCTGGGTGCTGTATTGTTCCTGGTTATCTTCAATGCTGTACAGTTTGTAATTCGTTGGTGGTTAATGCACTGGTCTTATAACCTTGGTACAAAGGCTGTCACAATGCTGACGAGCAATGCTAAGGAATTCACTCGTGCTGCATCTATCCTAGGTATCTTCGTTGTTGGTGGATTGATTGCCGCTTACGGTACAACTTCACTGCGTATTTACGTTGGAGATCCTGCAATCAATATTCAGGGACTTTTAGATGGAATTCTGCCTAAGCTGCTTCCATTACTGATTACTCTTGGTATTTACACATTGATTAAAAAGGGCTGGACACCTGTTAAATGTATCCTTCTGATCCTGGTTACAGGTATCGTTGGTTGTGCATTCGGTATCTTTGCCGGTGACTCTAAAGCAATGGACGCTGATGGTAATACAATTCCTGGTGGCTATAATGCTGCTGTTAAATGGTATGAATACCCAGCACCTGCACCTGCTGAAAAGACTGGACAGCAGGCATACGATGCAATTCAGAGCGTTGTTGATCAGCTGAACAAAGCTGGTGTCAACGTAACAATGCCTGAATAGTTAAACGATTAGCAAAAAACTCTCTCATCCTACTTTAAGATACATGAATGTGTATCGAAGGAAAAAGATCATAGTGCTTCGGTTCTATGGTCTTTTTCTAAATATGAAAAGCGAGGTAGTCCTATGAATATATTAGCAGTAATTCTAGCAGCTGGTTTCATTATGTGTTTTCTCTTCTATCAGTTTATGAAAAGCCATGTTCTTAGCAATATCAGCAGGGCTATGCAGAAGCAGGATTATCAACAGGTAAGGCAGCTTTCGGAAAAGAAGCTTTATCAGAAATTGATGGGTGCATATGTCTGTGATTTGTATTTATTACGGGCTCTTTTAAATGAAGATGACGGTGATGGATTTAAAGAATATCTCATGGTAGTGCTTGATAAGCCTTATACGCTTGAACAGCGTAAGGAGATTCTTGATATATATTATTATCATTTTATTTTCAAAAAGGATCAGAAGTGGTCAGCAAAGCTATTGAAAAAAATTCAGGAAACAAACGATTTGAAATACATAGAATACAATACTGAAGCATATGAAGTAATGATTGAAGAAAAAACTGATTTACTGGACGATATGATTGCCGGTATAGAAAATAAAAAATATTCAGGGCTAGGTCTTGGTATTGCCGTGTTTATGATTGGAATGCAGTATTTACTTCTTGACGATAAAGAGAATGCAAGAACATATTTTTATAATAGTCTCAGCTGCTTTAGTGAAAAATCGTTTTATTATGCAAAGGCTAAAAGCTATGTGGATCAGTTGACAGATGAGCTGGGAGCAGATTCTCTGAATTATTAAAAGCATGGAAGGGTTCGTTTTTTATGTAAGCTTTTTGTCACGATTCTTGATCAGTTTTATCTCAGCAGGTGTAACAACACTTCATCTGCTTTTTTTGCTATACCCGGTATACTTTTTGAATTCATAAAATATGCTGATAATTTTGGATATACGCGTTTTGCTGTAATAGGTATTGAAGAGCATCCAATGCTTCCATTCTACCGTATTTAGGTAAACCAAAGTATGATGAAAGCTATATACTTATGGTTATGCAACGCATACTTAATCCTAGAGAGGTGAAAGAATTTTACTTAATCATATAAGCTGTTAGTTCATGCATAATCATTATTTCATTCTAAATCATAAAATATAAAAGCAGAGGTTGATACAGCATTTGCTTATATTACTTGCCAAATGATAAACCTCTCAGTATATTCATATAAGATAAAATTCAGCGCTTCCTAATAAAAAATCTGTAAATACAAAATAGTAAAAAAACCTGTAAATAGAGTGCTAATAAGACAATATTTGAAACAGATTCTTACTCACATTAAGAAATAAATGTATGGGAAATTGAAAAAGAAGAAATACATCCCTCCTGTAAAGATTTTGGAGCTTTGTTTCTTCTTTTTTACAGCTTCCTCCATTACCCGAGATCGCGGGAGAGCTTTTAAATAATAAAGTCTTCCTTCCCTTTTTTCACAAAAAAAGCAAAAACCAGGTATCGCATCTTACGATTTTCGCTTTCTTTTCATATTTTATTACTGAGAATTCTATGAGAAAATATCAATAATCCAAATCCGATTCATCCATATCCTCTGTCAGTTTATCCACCCATGCTTTTGCATGCGCGGCATAGATCGACTTCGCATGGAAACAGCTCAGACTATTGTAGAAGAAAATACGTGCATTCTTCAGATCATTCAAGTAATAATACTGCAATGCTGCCAGATATAAAGTGATTCCCAAGGCAAGTCCATGATATTTTTTATCATCAATTCCCTGAATCATATCCTCAAGTAAGTCAGTTTGTTTCAAAATCATGACCTTATATGCATTGGTGTTGTATGCGATATATGCTGCATCATTGGTTTCTTTGATTCGCTCCAACAGTTTTTCAGCGTACTCCGCATCCTCTTTAAATAAAAACTGATAATAATAAATATCCAGAATATCTTTTCTTTTCTCCAGAGAATATGGTTTATCCAGCACGAGGTCCAGATACTCCTTTAGCTCCTCAAACTGCCCGGCTTTGAAAAGAACACGCAGCATATATAAATCACACACATAAGGAGTCAGAATTCGCTGATTCAAAGACTTACTGGTAATACTGCTTATTGCAGTCTTATCATTCGCTGCCAGAGCTTTGTTCAAACTATTTAGCAGTTTGTTTTTTAAAATCTGGTAGGCGAGGATAAGTACACCGCCAATTACGATAATAGCTAATAAAATAGGGTTCATAAAATACCTCATTCCTTCATTGAAAACGGTACAAGAATATACATCTGATTCTGCAATGGAATACAGATACATTACGTACAGCGTTCAGCATTTAGAAAAAAGGTTTCCGAAGAAACCTTTTCCACGTATGAACTGTACGTTAAAGTAGAGAGAGCTTTTTACTATTTATCTATAATAGCGAAGTACTATTATTTCTGTTCGTAACCAGAACCACCGTAACCTAAGTCACCGATAGCTTTAGCTGTACCATCAATCTTAATACCCAGATCCTGCAGCTGCTTAACGATTTCCTGAGTTGCATGTTTCTGCTCGATAGCAGATGGTTCTTTTTCACCGCCATCGTAAGTGTACCATTCAACCAATGGGTTGTATCCACCAGCGATTGTGTTACCATCGTTATCCATAGCTTTGGAATCACCAGACCAGATACCGAATGCACAACCAACGATACCTGTAACCAGGATCAGAAGGATACATTTAACAGGTGTCCAGCCTTTTTTGATCAGCGTATAGATACCAAGAGTAATCAGTAATGGAATCAGCTTAGGCAGAATTCCATCAATCAGACTCTGAATGTTGATTGTAGGAGAACCAACAGTAATACGCAGAGAAGTAGCACCGTAGTTAGCAATCAGACCACCAACAACGAAGATACCTAAGATAGATGCAGCACGAGTGAATTCCTTAGCATTGCTAGTCAGCATTGTGACAGCCTTTGTACCAAGGTTATAAGACCAGTGCATTAACCACCAACGAACTACAAACTGTACAGCATTGAAGATAACCAGGAACAATACAGCACCCAGGATGTTACCTTCCATTGCGATGTTTGCAGTAAGACCTGCAGTAATTGGAACTAATGTCAACCAGAACAGTGCATCACCGATACCACCCAGTGGTCCGGCAGCGGAAATACGTACGGAACGGATTGTCTGTGTTTCCGTTTTGTTCTGTTCCAGTGATAATACAATACCCATAACGAAGGTTACCAGGAATGGGTGAGTGTTCAGGAAGTCCAGGTTGTGTGCCATGGAAGCCTTCAGGTCATCCTTGTTTGTATGAATCTTCTGAAGACCTGGCAGCATACCCCAAAGCCATCCACAAGCCTGCATTCTCTCATAGTTGAAAGAAGCCTGCAGGAAGCATGACATCCATACCATTTTGTTTAATGTCTTTTTGTCCAGCTGAGGTGCTGGAGTTAAGTCACTATATCTTTCAGGAATATTATATGCCATCAGAAACACCTCCTACATTTGAACCTGCATTATTTTTGATTTTCATGTTAACCTGGTAATCGTACAGTGCGATTGCGATACCAACGAAAGCACACAGAAGCAGAGTTGCTCCGGAGATTGCCTTGATGTTGCTGCAGATAACAGACATAGCGAAACCTGCAAGCAGGAATCCCCACATTTCGCCGGACATCATAACCTTCATCAGGATAGCGAATCCGACAAACTTCATAGCACCACCGGCAGCGTCTAATCCAGCCATTACCCAAGAGAACTGGAAGGACAGATCTTTCAGTGTGACACCTAACTGAGAACCACCGTATAAACCAGCTACAGCCAGTGCACCGAACAGGCAACCCAAGATACCCATTTCGATGAAGTTGATGTTACGGATACCCTTTACATCAGCATTTTCAGCACAAGCATCAGCTTTTGTCATCATACCTGACATAATAGTGAATGTTAATGTAACAGCATACTGTCCGAATACTGCGAATGGAATTGCAAGACCCATAGCAGCTCCGACACCTTCTGCTGTTGCCTCCATATTCATAGAAACTGCGAATACAGTCGCCATGATACCACCCAGAATTGCGTTAGGCGGCTGAGCTCCACCGATTGGCATACTACCAATCTGAATCAGCTGATAAGCACCACCAACTACGACACCTAGCTGGAAGTTACCAAGGATTGCCCCGATAATTGGACACAATACGATTGGCTGATACAATGATTCCAAGAAACTAAACTGGTCAATACCCATAATGAAGGCAACAACGAATACCAGTAAAGCCTGAATAATATTTACATCCATGTTGTTTCTCCTTTCAGATTATTAAAGATAATTGTAAGCAAATTGTTATTTGAATAATT
>NZ_JANGCA010000108.1:0-5902 GCF_024463855.1 Clostridium sp. DFI.1.208
CATCAAAAAATTCAATATATCCTTCAAAATATACAAAAAAAGACAATTTCATTTCGAAAATTGCCTATATACAATAAAAAGCCTATGTCCTTACGAAAAGGTATAGGCTTTTGTCAACAATCTGAATACTACAAAAGTTGTAGTATATTGTGATTGTAGAAATACAAATGTTTTAGATTGATTTTAGATAAGTAAATGAACGAGCGAGAATTATTTTTGCTTGTTTTTTTGTTTTATTAAAAGGAGAAATATATGGGTCATGAACTAACAAATTTATTTATTCTTGCAGGTACATTATTCCTGCTGTTTATAGGTTGTTTGGCTTTACAATTAGCATCAACTGAAAAAGGAAGACGAATATCACTTTTATATTTTGCTGTATGTATTTTAGTTTTCCTATTTTCGCTTCATTTCTTATTGTATAGTTTTGAAAATTCCTCTGAAGCTCAACCAAAAATAGTAGAGAAATATGAAATTGTACGAGGAAAGACAGAGCAACTTATACAAGGAAAAGGGTTTGGGCTTTTGACAGTGTACAATATGTCGATTTCTGAAAATAATCAATTTGGATTTTATTATTACAATCAAGATGGCGATATTGAACGAATGTCATTGGATTTTGATGATATAAAGATTAAAGAAGTTGAAGAGGATACAGCTCGTTTAGAAGTCTATGTAGAGCAAGAAACTAACACTTATTGTAGTGTTCTTTTGGGATGTGAAACAGAAACAAAGCCAATTAGCAACGAACAGTATATGTTGATTGTACCGAAAGGAACGATTACAGGGTCGGATGAATTGGTGTTTGAGTAATAAAGGGAGTATATGATGGAATTATTTGTAGATGTGGTTGTGATTGTTATAATGCTGATGACATTGTACGCTCTTGGCATCTTGATATGGATGTCAGCGACCACGATTTATGAAGGCTTTCGTTGGAAATAAGATAGGTGGAAGATTGCATTAGGAATCGTTGGCTTTATTTGTGTAGTCGTATTGGCGTTTTTGATTGTAATTTTTTATACAACCCAAAAACCCCCATATAGTTATGAAGTAGAATTGAAAGATGGTTCAATCGAAGAATCATTTGACTGTTATGAAAAAGATGAAAAGAAAATATGTGAAATTGATTTAGAGAAAAAGGTCGTAGTGAATTATTGGAAGATAGAGAAATAGAAAGAGAAGCGTATGACAAAAAAGGAAAGAGATAAACTTTATAAAATCATAGAGATTTTTCATAATAAGTATTATGAAGTAAATGAAAGAAATATCAGTGATTTTTATAAAGAAATCCATGTAATGTTTCCAACAATTACACAAAACGATATAAATTGGGCTTTTGAGAAATACCTATGGAAAAAAGAATTCAAATTTAAAAAGCTCGCTTCAATCTTAACAATGCTCTTTATGTTGCCTCTGCAACTATGGGCGATAAAAATTATAGATGTAAATGGTATTTCGCTATTATTTCTTTTAATTCCTGAAATTATCGCTATGTTTATTCTAGCGTGGTTCATGATGAAAGAAATGATAATTGAAGAAAAATATAAGTAATTGAGGTTAGGTAAAGGAAATGAAGACTGTACATTTAAATGGATATATCCAAGTGGAAAAGTATCCTTTTATCGAAAATTCAGAAAGTCATTGCAATGAAGGATTTGTTCTATTTAATGAGTTAGGAGAACAATTTGCTTTTTGTTGGGATAATGAACAACAGTGCTGTGAAAACTTTCTTGTTGATAAAAGTGGATACGATCATGTATTGAGTTTTTCGTCCGATTGCGGATGTGAAATCAGAATCATGGAAACGCAAGAATATTTTAAAGCCATGTTAGATATTTTGATCTATGTGAACAAAGAAGAAAAAGTACGCTTTCATTTGAGCAATGAACAAGGAAAAGGTGCGTATTACAGCCATCTCATTATGTTTAAAATCAATAATGAATGGATATATGAAGAACTTTGACGAAAACGAATGAAAAAAATAGGAAGTCACTTCCGAAAAAAAAGAAAGTGAGAATAGATTATGAGTATAAGGAAAATGAAAATTCAGCAAGGATATATTGTTTATCAGATTCCTGCTGAAGAAATTGTTAAATTGAGAGAGGCAGATTGTTTTGGCAATCTTTGTGATTCCTGCAATCAAACAATAGAGGATACTTACTATATTCCAGTATTGAATTGGGGAATGTGTAAAAAATGCTTTGATGAATGGAAAGAAACAGCTATTTTTTATAAAGAGGATACAGATTTTGAAGAATTGAATATTCATTGGATTGAAAAATGGTGTGATAGATTGAATATATCAATGACTAATACAACATTTCATTAAATATAAATATTGAAATGGTTGAAAATAAAAAAACAATATGCTTAAATAAAAATACAGGGTGTAGTTATACTACACTATAATATGGGGTGGAATATGGATTTTGGATATAAAGAAGGAGAACGATATAAAATCGTAAATCCTGAATTAAACGATCACAACAAAATGTTTACGGTTATAAAAGTCGAAGATTATAGCGTGTATTATATCTTTGATGGAGAATCTACAATCCATGTATTTCATATTGGTTCGGTTTTTGAAAGTTATATAGAAGAATTATAAAAAATCTTCATAAAAGGGCAGACCAAAGCCCTAATTTATTGAATTTCTTTGAAAATTTAATATGTTTAATTGTTCTCAATGTATTAAGAATTGAAAAATAGGAAGTGACTTCCTAAAAATAGAAGGGAGAAGGTTATATGTTGAATGAAGTAAATTTAGTGGGTCGAATTTCCAATGTACCAAGAATCAGTCGAACGAAAGCAAATGTAAGTGTAATTACTTGCAATGTTGCCAATCAACGGAGTGAAAATTATGTGGACTTTATTCAATGTGTATTCTTTGACCAAGAATATTTGGAAAAAAGACTAAAAAAAGGTATGAAGATTTTAGTTAAAGGAAGACTACAACAAAATACCTATACAGATGCTGATACTGGAACAACGATTTATTATCATGAAGTCGTTGGAAAGGTATTGGAATTGATAGGTAAGATAAATACTGAAGATGTATCAAAGAAAAAAACTGACAAATCAGAAGTTGTCAAGGACATCAATGATACTACAATAGAAAGAGAACGCTATTGAATAGCTAGAAAGGAGAAATATCTATGATAGACCATAATGCTCAAGGTTGGAGATTGAATACTTGGAAAGAAGTAAAAGAAGTTATCGTAGAAGCCATGCAAAAGGGAAATATGTTTATTTCTGAAGCAGATGTTAATAATTATTACTTCAGCGATACAGATAGATTGGCTCAAGCACAAACGGAAACTGCCATCAGTTACATGGAGCAACAAATATTTGATGGATTAAGAGTATATTATTCCAAAGTTGATCCAACAAAAACAGAAGAAGACTGGAAAGATTTCTACTATGAAACAGCAGATGCCATGTTCACTGGTACAAATCAGTTTTTGCATATGCGACTATTCTATTTTGTCTATATACCGAATGAAAGTCGAGTCATGATTATCTATTCAGCACCATTTGACTTCTTTGACGATACAATTATGGAACACGAGTTTGAAAGAGAATGAAAGGAGTCGTAAAATCATTTAGTCGTTTGAAAGGATACGGATTTATCCAATCAGAAGAGTTGGAACATGAAGTATTCGTTCATTATACGAACATTGATGATATGGATGGTTTCAAAACATTGAGTATCAATGATAAAGTGGAATTCAACTATGATAAAAACCATAAGAGAGCAGTCCATGTCACAAAAAGAAAATGATACAAAAGAATAGAATTATGACAAAAAAAGGAATCATTATTTTTGATAGAAACATTGATGTAGAAAAGACACAGGAAAATGGGAAAAAGGTATGTGAAGCCTATGCACCTCTTATTCAACAGAGAATTCGATTGAAAATGCGTTTGCCATTGCATACAGGAAGTTTAATTCAAGTTAGTAGTGATATTAAGTCAGGTAATGGAATCGAAAGCGAATATATCAATCGGATTATGAAAGAGGGAGATCAAGTAGATTGTTTCTTGAATTACATAGATGAAATGATTGAAATGGATGAAAAGGCAGGAAAATATCTGAAGTATAAATTGGTGGATGAACTTACAGATGAAGAAATTGCTTTAAAATTAGGTGTTTCAAGACGAGCCTTGTATGGTATCAAACCAAATGCGTATTTTCGTATAGCCATATGGAGTCATCAGGTAGCCTATATTAAAGAAAACACTTATGAATTTATTTTCAATTATGCAGGATTATATGAACGATTAAAGTGATAATCCATTTAGAAAATAAAGTGCTATAATGAAAATAGAAAGCGAGGGTATCAATAGGGGAATTTAAGTCAAGAACGAGCAAAAACTTAAAAATAATTCATTGGATATACTAAAAGATTAAAAATTATAGAAATAGGAGAAAAAAGAGTATGGAAAACCAAAATACAAATAATTCAAATTTGAACAAAGACGAAAAACAAAAGAAAAACCAAAAACGGAATGTTGTATTGATTGGATTAGCATTGTTGGTATGTGCAGGAGCAGGGATTGGATATGCTGTGTCTAATAATAATAAATCTACATTGCCATTGAAAGAAGATCTAATTTTTGAGTATGGAGAAGCAATTAAACTTGAACCTAAGACTTTTCTATCAAATGATGTAGAGGAAAATGTGTTAAGTTCCGTGGAATTAACTTCGGATTTAATGTCAAATGCAGAAAAATATACATTTGATAAGAAAAAGTTCACTGTAACATCCAAAGACAAAAAATACTTGGATGTTGGAGAGTATGAAGTCAGTCTTAAATATTCAAAAGAAAGCAAGGATGTGCCTTTTGAAGTTAAAGATACCAAAGCACCTGTATTCGAAGATTTCTTGACAGAAATTCGTATCGAACAAAACGCAGAAGATGTTGATTTAAAGGACTACTTCAAAGCTAATGATTTAAGTAGTGCAGAAATTACCATTGATAAGCAAGACTTTGACATCAAGAAAAAAGGAAAATATGATATTTCTGTATCAGCTACTGATAAATATAAAAATACAACAGAAAAAAAATCTGTTGTAGTAAAAGTTGTTGATAGCAAAGATGCAAAAAAGAACGGATTAACAGAAACCGTAGATGGCAAGATTCCAATGTCCAAAGAAACAAAAGAAAAAGTGGATAAAGGCGAAACAACGATCAAAAAGTCTGAAGATAAGGTAGAAAAACCAAACAGCGATAAAAATAATTCTAATTCAAACAACAATTCAAATAATTCAAACGAAAAACCAAATTCAGACAAACCTTCTAAGCCAAACAATGATAACAATACATCTAAACCAAGTGAACCATCACATAAGCATAAATGGGTAGAACAATTCAAAACTGTACATCATGAAGAAAAAGGACACTACGAAAATGTCATGATAGCAGATAAATGGATTGAATACAAGCCTATTTATGAAACACAAGAACACTCATTTTGTTCAGTTTGTCATTTGGATTTGACAGCGAACAACATTGTACCATGGAAACATGCTGAAGAACATATGTTAAATGGAGAAGCAGGAGGACATTATACTGATAGTGTTTTGGTACAAGTGGGAACAGAAGAAATTGTACATGAAGCTGTCTATGAAAAAAGATGGATTGTGGATAAACCTGCATGGGATGAAAAGGTATCCACTGGATTCAAATGTGAATGTGGTGCAACTAAATAAATTTGTGGCATTGAATTTTAGATTTTAAATCACAGCCTTTTCTTAAACTGTGAAGAATTTTGGCTCTTCTGTACTAAATGTGGGTAGATCTTTATCAAAAGAATGAATATCGCTTTTATTCATCGTATAAAATAAGAATATTTGAATATAAGAAAACCATATGGTATTTTTCTTAAGCGACCAAA
>NZ_JANGCA010000109.1:0-5723 GCF_024463855.1 Clostridium sp. DFI.1.208
TATGGATTCAGGAATATACAGAATCTTATCGATATGATCATGATCGTATGTTCCCGGTTATACTATGAAATCAAACTATCTTATGAGCTTAGATGATTTCTACCCACACTTAGTGCAGATGCTTCAAAAATTATATGATTTTTGTAAAGAAGTAAATGGAGCGATTGTCAATCAGGATTTAGCGGAAAGCATTGCAGAGGATTATGCTTTAAGCGATTGTCAATATGCACCAATCAGCCAAACTTTGTATCGAGAAAGTCTTGTTATAATAAAGAAAGCGGGTGTGTTCTGGCATAATCATGTATGGGAAGGCATGAAGATTTCTAATCTTTCTGAACTAATTGAATTTTTTGATAACACTGAAAATCAGGAAAAATATATACTGGAAGATGAAAATGGGAATATATATTCTCTAAATGAACTGATTAATGAAATAGCTAAATATAATTAAATTAATTTCAGTTTATCAAACTGAAAAATTAGAATTTGTGGAGGAAAAAGATAATGGCAAAAGGAAAAGGGTCATTCAAAGAATTTTTATCGGCAATCGCGCCGGAACACCAGGTGTTTGTCGAGAAACTTAATACCGAACTCATTGAGCAGGGCTGTGACCTTGTAATAAAGGAAGCAAAAAGCGGTTACACCGCTTCATATCAACTAGAGAAGAAAACAGTAATGAATTGGGTGTTTCGTAAGACAGGTGTTTTTGCACGAATTTACGGAGACAATGCTGGCAAGTATGAGGATATAATCGCTTCGCTTCCTGCTGATATGCAAAAGAAAATGACTACTTCCCGTGACTGCAAGAGACTGATTGATCCGAATGCCTGTAGTGATACCTGTGTAAAAGGTTTTGTTTATGCCTTGAATGGCGACACATATAGAAAATGCCGGAATGATGGAATGTTCTTTCTACTGACAAATGAAACAGCGGAGCATATAGCTGGTCTGGTCTGTGCAGAGGTTATTGTGCGTAAGTCAGCTTTATAAGACAGAGAAGTTGAGACCGATATACCAGTTTTTCAAGCTGTGAAATTAAAATTCAGAGGAGAAAAATTCATGAAGAAAACGACAGAGATTGTAGTTTGTTGTTTGCTGATGTTATGCTTAGTCGGATGTGAAAATTCAACGACAAACAATGTGAAAATTGATTATGGAACATCTGCAATCTACACAAAAGAAGACATGGATTCTGCGATAGATCAAATAAAGGAAACCTTCAAATCGTTTGAGGGATGTGAGCTGCATAGTCTTTCATATTCATCAGATGATGTTTGTTTGGATGAAGAAATTATTGCATGGATGAATGATTTAGAGAGTGCTAATGATAATAAGCAAGTTTTTACACAATGTATCATGTTTAATAGCAGCTTTCGCTCTCCGGAAAAAGGTGGTGGAGCTTGGAATCCTAACGAAGAATATACATGGTCTTGGTGGTTAGCTCGAAGTGAAGGCGGAGAATGGAAGCTGATGACGTATGGGTATTAAAGACCGAAAGATTCCAGTTTATTTTAACTGAACAATGAGAATTTGTAACTGAAGTTTATTGTATTTCACGAAAGGAGAATATTATTTATGCTTTCCATATTAGGTGCAGTATTATTTGGAATTATAGCAATTATGACAGTTCTTGCTGCATGTGGTTTGCCTTTGGGCGAATTTACAATGGGTGGACAACATAAAAATTTACCTAAAAAATTTAGAATTGCGGCAGTCATTTCGTTTGCTGTCCAAATTTTTGCAATGATAATTGTTTTGCAAGCCGGAGGTTTTATTTCCTTGTGGTTGTCTTTTAAGGCTACGAAGTATATTTGTTTCTTCTTTGCCGCTTACCTGTCCTTGAATACTATTATGAATATGATTTCAAAAAGTAGGAAAGAAAAATATGTGATGACTCCGCTTTCGCTTATAGCCGGAATATGTTTTTGGATAACGGCGTTTCAGATGTAGTATGTAAAATGAGGATAAACTAGAGTGTGTCAAATTTCAGCTTATGAAACACTGTAATTAGAAATTTTATAGGAGGTGTAAATATGCATCCGTATTTTTGGTTAATTATGTTTTGTGCTGCTGTAGCGATTGTTATAGCTATTGTTTTGAGTAAGAAAAAGAAGTAAAAATTTAGATGATTTAGTATTCATATCAGTTTTATTGATTTAAAGACTAATCCCAGTTTATGAAATAGGAAAATTAGAATTTGTGGAGGTAAAAGATATTATGTTAAGACCAAAAGAGGTAGTGTGTAAGTGGGTAGATGCCTTTAATAATCACGATGTAGAGGCAATTACAGGTCTTTATCACGAAGATGCAACAAATCATCAAGTAGCCAATGAGCCTGTAGTTGGAAAAGAAGCAATTCGTGCAATGTTCACTGATGAATTTGCTATTGCTGATATGACTTGTATTGTAGAAAATATATTTGAAGATGGGCAATGGGCAATTTTAGAATGGAAAGACCCATTAGGCTTAAGAGGCTGTGGATTTTTTCATATTATCAACGGAAAAATTCTGTTTCAAAGAGGGTATTGGGATAAACTATCATTCTTGAAACAACGTAACTTACCTATCGAATAAATTTCCGTTTATCTAACGATGAAACGAAACCTGAGGTGATAAATGATCTCGTTTCACAGAAGACGCATCTACGCTCTGTATATGGGATTGTCTAGTATTCGGCGCACATCCGACGGGATATCCGTCCTTTGTTTTTCAAACAGATATTCTGGATAAAACAATGGAATTCTTAAAGAAAAAGACGTCGTATTAGGGCAAGCCGATCCATGCGATTGGGAACATACGAAATCCGTCTGCATGACCCTGATAGGAATTGTAATATTTGAGATTATATGATGTAAATGCTGAGAAGAGAAGGGATAGAGAACTGATGGAAAGTACTTTTCAAAATATATTGGATGATATAAAGAATTCAAAAAAAGCAGTGGCTGTTCTTCCAAGCGAGGATAGCATAAAAGCTGAAGTAAAGAACACATATAAAATCAATAGCAAAAGTCTGTTGGCAGTGCTGCTTGAACATACCGGCGGAATTATCATTGACCACTGGATAAGGCTTTATGGGGCAGGGGAGGTGAATTTTATTTCCAGAAACAGCTTGTGTCCCTTTGATAATATACTCATTGGGGAGGATATATTAGGCGGTTTATTCATGTTCCTGGAAAACGGAAATATCGGTTACTTCGCACCTGACTGTTTAGAGCTGGAAGACATGGAAATAAGCTTTTCTCAATTTTTATACTGGTGCTTTCATGGCGATACGGTTACTTTCTATAAGGACTATTTCTGGAAAGGTTGGCAAAAAGATGTTGTAAACATAAAAAATGATGAAGGAGTTGCTTTTTATCCTTTCCTATGGGCGAAAGCAGATAGCTTTGAGAGCAGAGCTCGTGAAATAGTGCCGATTGCTGAAATTATCAGATTGGAATTTGATTTCTTGAAACAACTGTATGCGTAAAGAGACCGTTATGCAGCATCCCCTTTTCAAACGAAAATAGAGAGGATACCATTATGGAAGATAAAGAAATACTACAAAAAACCATCCTATTCAAGGATTATGAGGTGGTAATCCAGCTTCCTATTCATGATGATGTAAGTGAATCATGCGACAATAATATTATTTGCTTCAAGTCAGGAAAGGTGTTTTGGGAAATAAAGCAGTTACTGGAATGCTATTCAAGAGAAAATCATATAAACTACTTTCATGAAATGTATTTTGATATTTCTAAAAAGAATGAGAGAATCTTAACGTGTAGAGGCTTTTATAATCACTGTGTTATTGATGTATATCAGAAGAAGATAATTTCCATTATAAACAATCGCTGATCTGGTATATCGATGTGCGAAAATTTAGGATGAAAGGATAGAAGGATGGAAAAATTATAAAATTCATTGAAGAGAATGTGAATGGTAAGACATTGTATACGAAAGAGCTGGCATACGAGCTGGAGAACGGTGCGCTGCAAGGTGTTTACTCTGATCAGATTTCCTTTTCTAATCTAAAATATTCTCAAAGTGGCTTTCAGCATGATATGTTCATTATAGCGAATGAAAAAATTGGCTTATGGGAGCCGATGGTCAACGCGAAAAGCTGCGGAAGGATTTCAGCGCAGTATCATTATTCCGCTTTGAATTGGCAAAGCGCAGAAGCACGGATGCTGTAACCGGCAGCTTTCGGCTGATATCCGCTTCCGGCAAGCAGGTAGCGGCAGAGGCTGTGGTGAGTGGAATCTATTGATATTCGTCTAGAAAATGATGTAGTAAGGCTAACAGAGGATCAGGCAGTATACCGGGATCAGCTGATTCAGAATGACCGCTATAAGCCTGTAGCATTTCCGGCAGAGCATTGCCTGTATTGTGTCGATGGTAAATTGCATTATGATTATAACGGAAAATGTTTTGATATGGATACAAATACGATGCAGCGTATGCAGAGCCCGGACCAGTTTCCTACCTTTATTTCCATAGAGAAGTCATAACGAGCTTATATGCGAGGAGCTGTACCATTTTGGGGAGGACTTAAGGAAGCTTATCGCTGTTGAAAGC
Organism: Clostridium sp. DFI.1.208; assembly: GCF_024463855.1. Lineage (NCBI taxonomy): Bacteria > Bacillati > Bacillota > Clostridia > Eubacteriales > Clostridiaceae > Clostridium > Clostridium sp. DFI.1.208. The sequence goes on from NZ_JANGCA010000109.1 coordinate 4,558, forward strand.
ATTTATATGTGATACACAGGTATGTAAAACAAGCTGCGTTTATGGAGGTGATTACTAATGATGATGAAGGAAAGTGATATAGAAGCGATCATGTTTGCCCCATGCGGTATGAATTGCAAGGTTTGTTATAAGCATTGCTATCATAAAAAACCATGTGATGGCTGCCTGAAAAGTGATAGGGGTAAACCTGAACACTGCCGTAGGTGTAAAATCAAGGACTGTGTTAAAGCCAGAGATTTATCCTATTGCTATGCCTGTTCGGATTATCCTTGTAAGCTTATAAAAAACCTTGAGAATAGCTATAAAAAAAGATATCAGGCTAGTCTCATGGAAAATAGCGAGATTGTGAAAAATCAGGGGTTAGAGGTATTTATGGAGCAGCAGAAAAAGAAATATACCTGTTCTACCTGCGGTGGCGTTATTTCCATTCATGATAAAGCGTGCAGTGATTGTCAGGAAAAGGCATTCCCTACGGAAAAAGGGTGGGTATAGAAGCTGATGGTGGGAACATGATGTTTCATGAAACTTGCATATATGAAGCTAAGGTGAATAAGCAGAATGCCTGTGATCTGCTCTTGACCCATGGAAATCCATGTGCAGGGAGGTGCATTGATATGAAAAAGAACCCGAAGCGTATGAAATGAACAAAAAGTTTGGATATCCAAATGAAAGGCTCACTTTAAGCGCAACAGGTTCTTTTCCTGCTTATTACAGCATCAATATAGATCAATGGTTGCGTTTCGCATGGCTATACGCTCCAGGATACGAAACATCACGTAAGCAGCGACTGCATAGCACACCATACAAAGCACCTCCTGCAGCATCAGAAAAGTGACCTGCGTATTCCATGTTCCATGGATAAGCAGCTGCATTTCCTGCAGCCCATGTGTCAATGGCAGAATAAAGGAAAACCATTGCAGGGGAAGCAGCATCCTGTTTCTCATTTATTGGTGAAGTTCTTCTAAAGGAATAAGTAAAGAAAAAAGCAAATTGCTGTCATCGGATAACAATGGGTCTCTAAATTAACGTAGGGTTGTGAAAAAAAACGCTCTAAATAAACGTAGGGTTTTATGATGATTGAGGTGTGCTCTAAAGTATTATAGGGTTTCAAAAAGGCAGTGCAAATGTCAGAGTATGAACATGCACTGCCTTTTATAGTGTCAAAT
>NZ_JANGCA010000011.1:0-116487 GCF_024463855.1 Clostridium sp. DFI.1.208
GTAAAATCATCGATGATATAGAAGGATTCAGAGTTCTTGGATTTTGTAACTTTAATACGCTTGCTCATAGGAATCACCTGCCTATGTATATTATACCATAAAGTACCTTAAAGTACGAATATAAAATCAAATAAATTTGACAAAAAAATAGCTTATTTAAGCCATATTTTAAACTTTCAACTTTTTTAAGTGTAAAACTTCCGTGTTCTTGAAGCTTGTAAGAATAACCGCCGCATGTATGGCGGTTTTTTACAATACAGATAGCACTGCTTGTTATATAATCAGGTATATATTTCATAAAGAAAGGGAGTGCGGATTATGATCGAATCACGTTGTGGCATCAAATGCGGAAGCTGTGCATACAAAGAGCAGATGGGCTGTGCCGGCTGTCTGCATATACAAAAACCGTTTTGGGGAGAGAGCTGTCCTGTCAAGCGCTGTGTGGAAGAAAAACAGCTCCAGCACTGTGGGGAGTGCGAAACGTTTCCATGTGAGCTTGCGAAGGCATTTGCCTATGATGAAAAACAGGGAGATGGTGGAAAACGTCTGGAAACCTGCCGCTGCTGGAAGAGGGAAGGTATTGCGGGCTAATGGATGCGGAAGGTATCAAGACCACATTGCAGGCAAAGCCTGGTGTAGAGATGGATTTCAAGCTGGAATGGGATGCATTTCGATTTCTTCTCTTTGATAAAATGTTTGCTATGCTGGGGTACAATAAGCAACAGGAGAGGATTCTGACGCTGAAGCTTCCACCGCAGGAGGGAGCCTGGTATCGGGAGGAGTATGCATTTATAACGGAAGGCTACTATATGAATAAGGTACATTGGATCAGTGTACGCTATGAGCTGGCATCTGAAGAACTGATGGAGGAGCTCATGGAAAAGAGCTATACGAATTTTTTGCAGCAGCTGACAAAGAAGCAGCAACAGCTGCTTGCAAAGAGAGGACAGCATTGCTAGATAACCGGATATTTCTTATTAGGAATATCCTTTTTATTCGCTATGCAGCGTACAGAACTTCGATTCCTGATTTTGTGCCATTATTTTAATCCATGAAATGCGCAAATTGTGAAGGCTCCCTTCCTATATGCAATGCAGGGCAACTGTTCTCTCCCTAATATCTTTTTACGAAAATGCACACAGAACGAAGTATACGCAGGGCGATGTGTACCAAATGCTGTACGCTGCCCCTTACCAGCAGGAATCATAACTCATGATCGGGCAAATTCTGAGAGTGTCTATACAATATAGAAGATAGCATAGCTGCTATACACCTTTCCCTAATGTTTCTTTTCAATTCTTCCGTCTTTAGATTTTCCTTATGCCATGGCGATGAATAGTAAGCAGCTTTCAGCTTTTTCCTGCCGAAACTCTCAGTAGCATATTGACATTTCCCAATTCCGTTTTTATAATAAAGGTAATTACAGCGATACAAGATTAAGTGATGAAAGATGGTTAGCGAACTCATGATGGTGAAAGATGAGGGCATTGGAAGTCATGGATTACGCTTGTTGAGTAGGATCATTGAAGCTTTAGTAGATGATTTCGTTTGGAGACGTTATCTCCCAATCAAGATGCGCACCTTTTTTTGTCGTGCGAATCAGGATGGCACCGCGTGTAAGCACGTTCCTGTTGGAATGTGCTTTTTTGTTTTCCGCGAAAGGGAGTGGTGCCTATGTAATTGGTAAGCACATGTTTTCCGTTACACAATAGAAAAGGAGGTTCTCTTATGAACAAACAGAAATTTAATCTTCATACACACACTGCACGCTGCGGACATGCGGAAGGATTGGATATCCAGTATATCCACAGTGCAATCGATGCTGGGCTTACCCTACTGGGCTTTAGTGAACATATCCCTTATCCGGAAATGCATCTGCCTGCCTGCCGTATGCTCTATGAACAGAAAAACGAATACCTGGATACGATTCGGAATCTGCAAAAGGGATTTCAGGACAAAATCAAGATCAAGGTTGGCTATGAGGTGGAGTACATGAATGACCATGTGGAATTTCTGATGCAGATGAAGCAGGAATGTGATTACATGATTCTGGGACAGCATTGCCGAGAAATCGGTTATGAGTATGACTGCTATTGCAGCAACAAGGATGTTTTGACGTATGTAAAACAGATTGAGGACGCACTGGAGCTTGGCATCATCACCTATGTGGCACATCCGGATTATTTCATGCTGGGAAGAAGACTGTATACCGAAGAATGCGTGGAAGCGGCTCACCGCATCGCCAGAGCAAGCATCCTGCATGATATTCCACTGGAAATCAATCTGAACGGTTTTCATTATGGGAAGAAGACCTATCGGTTTTCCGACAAGCCATGGCTGAATGTTGAACGCTACCCATATCCGTTCCGTGAATTCTGGGATATCGTAGCATCCTATGGCTGTAAGGTTCTGTATGGCTTCGATGCACATTCCCCGATCACGCTGCTGGAAGCCCACCGCATCCATATGGCTGAAGAAATTCTGGAAGGCATTCCGCTAAATTTTACAGATGCCATCTGCTTGCGGTAATGCTATGAAACGATTACTGATCTGGGGAGCGAGTGATCAGGCGGTGGTCACACTGGATTGTGCACAGGCGATGCAGATGTATGGGCAAATTGATCTCATGGGCATCACCACGCAGAAAATACGCCTGTTTGCACAACATCGCGTGATGATGGAGGAAAACGTCATCCATGCAAAGCTGTTCCATGCCTATGACGAGGTGATTGTCGCAACAGGGGATAATCGTCTTCGTCAGATCCGCTTGCAGATATTAGAGGAATATGGTATTCCCATAGCTACCATCATCCATCCCTCGGCAATCATCAGTCCGACTGCTCAAGTGAACTGTGGCAGTACCATATTGGCAAATGCGGTCATCCATACCTTGGCACGTATCGGAACAGGATGCATCATCAATACAGGAGCTATTGTCGAGCATGACTGTGTTGTAAAGGATTTTGTCAATATGTCACCAAATTGCGCCATGGCAGGCCATTGCAGCGTGGAAAGCAGAGCATTCCTCGGTATCGGAAGCACCCTGTCTCCCGCTGTCACTATTGGCGAGGATGCAGTCATCGGAGCGGGTGCTGTCGTACTTACCGATATACCAGCACATGCGACGGCTGTCGGAGTTCCGGCGAAAATCATTAAGCAGAGGGACTGACAATTCTTCATGAACAAAAAAACCGTTATTCAGGTATATTCGGGAATAACGGTTTTCTTACTTTAAGTATCCCTTTCTAAGTAAAATACGATCCTTTTATGTTCCTGCTTTTCTATGAAGTCGTTTTACAAAATAGAGCGTGCAGGTTATATTATCTCCGTCCACATCACCTTGTGTTTTCTTTTATGAAGCAGCTGCTGGAGGATAAGGAAATCCTGTCATAGATCTGCTTAATTCTATAAGCGTTATTTCATTCTGTTGTTCCGATGAATTTGGATTCGCTCATAAGTTCTCATAGCATTTCTATCGTTGAAGCTAAGCTTTAATTTTCCCTCTTGAAATTTCTGATGCTACTTCCTTTGCTATGGATTCCTTTTGCAGGATATCTGCATATTGTTTTCAATATATATCAGCCTACTCACAAGACTATAGGAAAAGCCAAAAAAGCGGCATGGATTTTCTTCCATTCCGCTTTCCTTATATATATTGGAAAATTTATTTTACTTTGGCATCCAGTGTGTTGTCCTTCACAACAACATCATGTGCCCCGCCTTCTACGATACTTGTAGAAGACACGAGTGTGATTTTGGCATTTTTCTGCAGTTCCTCAATCGTCAATGTTCCGCAGTTGCACATGGTATGCTTCACCTTGCTCAGGGTCAGATCGACATTATCCTTTAAGGCCCCTGCATATGGAACATAGGAGTCAACACCTTCTACGAAGGAGAGCTTTTTGCTTCCGCCCATGTCGTAGCGCTGCCAGTTTCTGGCACGTGCGCTTCCTTCTCCCCAGTATTCCTTCATGTAGGTACCGTTGATCGTAACCTTCTTGGTTGGAGATTCTTCAAATCTGGAGAAATATCTTCCCAGCATGACAAAGTCTGCGCCCATGGCAAGCGCCAGGGTAATGTGATAGTCATGAACAATACCGCCATCACTGCAGATTGGAACATAGATTCCCGTTTCCTTATAATATTCATCACGCGCTTTCGCAACATCAATGGTTGCCGTTGCCTGTCCGCGGCCGATTCCCTTCTGTTCACGGGTGATACAGATAGATCCACCGCCGATTCCGATTTTAACAAAGTCTGCGCCTGCTTCGGCAAGGAAACGGAAGCCCTCCGCATCCACGACATTACCGGCACCGACCTTCACGCTGTCTCCGTATTTCTCACGAACCCATTTCAATGTACGTGCCTGCCATTCGCTGAAGCCCTCACTGGAATCAATGCACAGAACATCTGCACCGGCTTCAATCAAGGCAGGGATACGTTCTTCGTAATCCCGGGTATTGATACCTGCACCGACAATATAGCGCTTCTGATCATCCAGCAGCTCATTTGGATGCTCCTTGTGGGAATCATAATCCTTGCGGAATACGAATGCCTTCAAATGCTGGTTCTCATCAATGATCGGCAGCTGGTTCAGCTTGTGCTCCCAAATCATATCGTTTGCCTCGCTCAGCGTGCAGCCCTCATTACCATAGATCAGCTTTTCAAACGGTGTCATGAAATCCGCTACTCTTGTAGATGGATCCATACGGGAGGTACGATAATCTCTGCTTGTGATAATACCGAGCAGCTTTCCCTCCGGTGTACCGTCTTCGGTAACCGCCATGGTCGCATGTCCTGTTTCTTCCTTCAGATCCAGTACATCCTGCAGCGTAGCATCCGGACGGATATTGGAATCACTGTATACAAAGCCTGCCTTTGTCGCCTTTACACGGCGAACCATGGCAGCCTCATTCTCAATCGTCTGAGAACCGTAGATGAAGGAAATGCCTCCCTCTCTAGCCAGTGCACATGCCATCTTTTCGCCTGAAACAGACTGCATGATTGCGGAAACCATCGGTATATTCAAGGAAAGCTCCGGCTCTTCCTTGCCTTTTCTAAATTTTACCAGTGGTGTTTTTAAAGAAACGTTTGCTGGGGTACATTCTGCGGAGGAATATCCTGGAACTATCAGATATTCACTGAATGTACGTGAAGGTTCATTAAAATAATATGCCATTTTCACATCTCCTTTTCCATATTCAATTTTTTATAAACTTTCCCGATTAAAAATTGATATTTTAATACATTATAAAGACATTCACTTTTGAAGTCAATATGGTTTTGAAAAAATTTTCATGATTCCGGAGAACCAGTTGAGAACCTGACATTTTGTACATATCATCTGTATTTTACAAACCCTCAGAATCAATAATAGTATGTCTCCACCTGCTCTTGTTTACTCCCCGCATTCCTTATGTATCTGCCGACGCGGGCAATCGCTGTCTCATAATAGCCCAGAATCTCACTGCGTGTCAGCTTGCCGCTTGCGACCTCTGCAAGCTCCTTCAGGAGAGCATCCCGCAGCTCCTCCATCGTTTTATCCCCATAGATGAGCGGGCTTGCATCGAAATCCAGATTATCCTTCATGCTTTCCGCTGTTTCACGATTTGCGGACACCTTGATTACGGGGACGATCGGATTTCCGGTAGGAGTGCCGCGTCCTGTGGTGAATAGAATCAGCTGACAGCCACCGGCAGCCATGCCGCTCATACTGATGGGATCGTTGCCCGGGGTATCCATAATGACAAGTCCCTTATGATGAATGGGCTGTGCATAATCATACACTGCCTGTATCGGTGCATGTCCCGCTTTATAAATACAGCCCAGAGATTTTTCCTCCAGCGTGGTGATGCCGCCTGCCTGATTTCCCGGAGAAGGATTTCGCCTGCGTACATCATCATGCACACACAGCATGGCATCCTCATAATGACGTACGATGTCCAGTATCTGTGCGGATACCTCTGCATTTACAGCCCGTCTGGCAAGCAGCTTTTCCGCTCCGATGAATTCGGTGGTTTCCGATAACACCGCAGTGCCTCCTTTGGCAACGATTCTATCCGCCACCTCACCGAGCAGTGGATTTGCCGCAAGACCACTTGTGGGATCGGAGCCTCCACACTCCATCGCCAGCATCAGCTCTGAAACATCCGCCTCTTCCCGCTGCATCCTGCTTGCCTCACTCACCATCGCCCGTGCACAGCGAACCGCCTGTTCCACCGTGCGCAGTGTTCCGCCGCACGCCTGAATGATAAAGGTTTCCAGCGGCTTATCACAGCGGCTTTTGATTTCCTTTGTAACCAGCTCCATCTGACAGTTTTCACAGCCCAGAGAGATTACAATCGTTCCATATACATTCGGATTCGCAGCCATACCGGCCATTGTCCGCAGTGTACATGCCTGATCAATCGGTGTCTGTGAGCAGCCCAGCTGATTATGGAAGCTGACCGTACCCTGTACCTGCTGCATCACCTGTCGCGCCACATCGCTGGCACAGATGCTGGCAGGCAATATCAGCACATGATTGCGGATGCCGATACGGCCGTCACTTCTTCGATAGCCTGTAAATTTCATCGCTGCCTCCTTTTCTTTGCAAGCGCTGTGCAATATAGCAAAGAAGCAGCCTGCCTGTTTTTCTATATTGTCTTTCTAGCATTCTACCCCTTCTTTCTTTTCGTAAGAGCAAGCATTATGCACATGCACATGCATCCCCTGTGCAATCGCAGCGCTCGCTATTCCGATACATTCCCCGTATTTGATAATCTGTTCTCCCCTGTGTATCTCACAAAGTGCTGCCTTATGATAGATGGGAATATCCTCTTTTATGACAAAGCTATGCTCCTCACCCCGTGCATCGGTATAGCTGCATACCTCATTCTTCTTAAAGGCTTCTATCAAAACGACAACATTGTCCCGTTCATTCATCCATATAGCACGTTTCATTTCAACCTCCTGGCAATCGCCATCTGAACATAGGAAAAGGGATGTATACTGCAACCTGATTTTCACGGATCCAGACCCTAACAATCCGTACGTTTCCCTATCGAATCAGGCGCATACATCCCGTGTAAACGTCATTACAGTTCCTTATGATTATAGGGAGCGCAGCTTGTTCATGTTTTCCGCATAGCTGCCCTTCCCCTTAAATAATGCACTCGTTCCAAGCACGAAGCCGTCAACCCCCAACGCATGATATTCCTGAATCACAGCAGGAGAGCATGCACCATCGAGTACGAGCTGATAGCCGTATACCGTCTTGCACGCAATCAGCTCACGAATTTTGGCATCCACACTTTTGATAAAGGATTGTCCGGCAAAGCCTGGAAACACGCTCATGATCAGGACGTAGTCACAATGAGGAAGCAGCTCCTTCACATAGCTGAGACTGGTGTCCGGATTGATGGCAAGTCCGGCAAGTCTGCCTTTGGAGCGAATATACATCAGGGTTTTCATAGCCTGCGGCTCTGCCTCAGGATGAATATAGATCAAATCTGCCCCGGCATCCAGAAACCAGTCGATTTTTTCCGCCGGATGGCTGATCATCAGGTGTACATCCACCATACGTTTTGTCAGTGCCCGGACCGCTTTCACATCCAGCAGCCCCATCGTGATGTTTGGTACAAAGCTTCCATCCATCACATCACAATGGAAAATATCAGCTCCGGCTTTCTCCAGTGCATGGATTTCATCCTCCAGATGGGCATAATCCGCACACATCATACTCGGACATAGCATCATAGCGCCGCCTCCTTCATCCTTTGCAGATTTTCCTGTAAAGCTGCGTCCCCTTTGAATAATCCGCTGGTTCCTCCCGTCAGTATGCTGGCACCGGCGGCAATGACCTGCGGTATAGTACCAGCATGGATGTTGCCATCTGCCTGAATACGACAGGGAATTCGATTTTCCACGATGCTCTCTTTCATGCATCGGATGTGCTCAATCGCTTCACTGCGCATCGTTTGACCGGCATAGCCCGGCTGTACCGTCAGCTTTAAAATCCAGTCCACCTGTGCTGCCAGCTTTACAAAATCCGCAGGCACTGCGGTATCACTGCGCATTGCCAGAATCGGACGGCAGCCTGCCGAGCGAATCAGTGCAAAGATTTCTTCCAGATCATCGTCGATTTCATAATGCACGGCGATATAATCAGCACCTGCTCTAGCAAAAGGCACAATGTAGGGACGTACATTTTCCACAGCCAGATGCACCTCAATCGGCTTCTCACAGATGGGACGTATCTTCTCCAAAATCAGATCACCGAATACAAAGCAATTATTAAAGCAGCCGTCCACGACATCATAATGCACAAAATCAATATCTGAAGCATTGATCTGTACGATGGAATCATACAGATGCAGCAGGTCTGCACACGACAGGGATGCGCTTACCAAAAGCTTCCTGTCATTGGGAACACAGCGCATATTATCCAAACAGAATCTGCATGATGCAGATGTTGTCTCTGTTCTTTTTGATTTCATACAGGTAATGCTTTACATGCTCAACCACCGGCTCATTTCCCTCCAGAGAATTGATTTCACAGAAGGTCGTAATCAGATCCTTATCCATTTTCGGCTCTGTTTTTCCCTGCAGTTCATCCCAGTAAACAAGTGCCGCTGCCGCAACAAATTCCAGAATACGCGGATCCATGTCATGATCCAGCAAAATCTTCATCGGTGACATGATGCGTTCCGTTGGTCCCAGCTTCCTTGCAGGGGCACGACCGTTTTTGATATTGTAATCCAGAATGCTCTTATCACGGAACTTCGCAAGCGCACGATTGGTGAAGGCCTCCTGATCCTCTTTTGTAATCTGGAAGTAATCCTGTAATGCCGGGTTCAGCTCCTCCATCAAACGCATCATGAGTGCATCAATATCCGGATCACACGCCGCATCGCCGTATACCTCATAGCCCTTGATATACCCGCAATAGGATATCAGTCCTGCCAGACAGTTATACGTATAGATTTTACGTTTGAAGAATTTTTCAAAGTCATGCACAGGAACGGCTCCTTCAAAGTCCAGCTCGTCCAGCTCATCCGCATCATATGGGAAGTACGCCTCGTTCATGGACAGAATATCCAGGCGGGTGTCGTGTATACTGACTGTTGAACAGAAAACAGCCGTCTGTGTTACCGTATAATCGCCCTCTACGCCGGCGTCTTTTAAATGCGTACGCAGTACCTTTGCGGGATTGATGCCGTTTTCCGCAGTCAGAAAAACGGTTTTCTTCTGTTTTCCACACATGCCGGCCTTAACCTGCTGTGCCACATCACCCAGGTTTTGTTCCCCGGTGGAGGTCACGATGAAATCTGCCTCCCGTATGGCCTGATCCGCTTCTTTGGAATACGTAAAGGCTGCTTGAAAGCCGTTTACATAAATCGGTGTGCGGTCTTTTTTGTAGAAGTGAATACAGAAGGCACGATCCTCATCCAGCATGCGGACAAGCTCTTCCTTCTTGTCGATAAAGGTGATTTCATAATCTCTTTGAAACAGAAAGCGGGTCACATACCCACGCCCGGTTTGTCCGGCTCCAATGACAACGGCCTTTTTCATGCAGCTTCTCCTTCCCTGATCCAGCCTTTTTTCTTCAGCTCCTCCACAGCCTCTTTGATCAGCTGCGCAATTTCTCCCTGAGGATCGATTTCAGAAATTGTTTTCAGGATATAATCGATACCCTTTGTTTCCCGAATCTCCTTCAGACGCAGTGCATCCCGATCCTCAGGATTGTCAAAATAAAGTGCAGCGGCAGCACCGAGGGCAATCGCCTTCGGCTTGATACCGGCAGATAATGCAATGCGCATCGGTCCGATGAAGCGATCCTGGGGGCCAAGCTTACGAATCGGATCTCTGGCAATCCGTGTAACCAGATCGACAATGGCACGATCCGTATATTTTGCCTTCGCTGTTTTGGAGAATTTGATTTGACTTTCTTCATTGATTCCCATACCGTGAATCAGTGCATAATTGATTTCCTCATATACCTGATCCAGGATCGGCTCGATTTCCGGGTCGTTAGCGGATTCAGCCACATAGGTCAGTCCCTTCAGCTTTCCCAGATAGGAAACAGTCGCAACGCTGGTATTGTTGGTATAAATTTTCTGTTTTAACAGATCACCGAAGTCCTGTACAAATTCCACATACTGCCATACTGGAAGCTCTCCCTTCAGACGGTCTCTGTCGATTGGCAGATAGCGCATATTCTGTACCCAGGTATCCATTTCGTTGGTCACCTTATCCGGGTCGGGTGCTCCTGTTCCCGTGCACATGATAACGGATTCACTAACCCCGACATATTCCTCAAACAGCTTGCGCTCCTCTTCATTCAGATTGGTCAGGATGGCTTCCTTTACATCCTTTGCCGGATCGATCCAGTTTTCACACGTAACAATGTTGGAGGTATGTACTGCATTCTCTTCCACCAGCTTTTTAAATGCCCTTGCCAGTGTTTCACCAACATTGCCCATGTTTTTCCCACCGCATGCCGTGAACAGAAAATCGGCTTCCTTCCAGCAGCTGCTTAGCGCATCGATATCATAAAACAGATGCGCTGTTACATCTTCCATATGTGTATTCAGCTCTTCCGCTCCAAGTACATGAATTGTATATTCCTTTTTTTCATTCAGTTTCTCAACCATTGCCGGACTGGCATCGAAATACGTGATTTCCACGCCATTGGCATGCAGCAGTTCGCTGACAAAGCCTCTTCCGATTCGTCCGGCTCCCATAATCATAGCCTTCAAATGCGTCCCTTCTTTCCGTGTTGTCCACACACTTTCCTGTTTCCTGTGCAAACCGTTTTCAATCCCATGAATACAGTTCCTTTCGCTTTTTCCAGCGTCCGAATTGACATCCATCGGCTTGTACGGCTTCCTCTCTTTTTCAGCCTCTGTATGCATGAAAATACTGCTGTGCAAGCAGAGATGCTGCTGTTGCTTCCTTATCCTGTGCTGTGCTGCATCAAATGCCATGCATACGCATTTTCATTCCTACGTATGCGCTATGCTTCTTCCAACAGCCTGATCAGGTTATCGGTTGCCATTTCTACCGTATTGGATTCCGCTTCCACCGTACGCGATCCAATATGCGGTGTCAGGATGAAGTTGTCCATATGAAGCAGCTCCTGTACCCAGTCCTCCTGAACCGGCGGCTCACTTGTGAATACATCACTTGCCGCTGCATAGATTTTCTTGTTTTTCAATGCAGTATACAGCGCCCGTTCATCAATGATACCGCCACGCGCCGCATTGACGATAACAGCTGTTTCCTTCATCATGTCAAACTGTGCATCCGAAATCATATTTCTTGTTTCATCATTAAGCGGTGTATGAATGGATATAAAGTCGGCAGTCTTTAAAATCTCCTCGATACTGCACTGCTTAGCAGCATAGGTATCCAGTACATCCTGTGCGATATCAAATACATCATAGGCAAGCACCTGCATCCCGATTCCTTGTGCCATGCGGGCTACATGCCGGCCGATATTTCCGAAGCCGATGATTCCCATCGTCTTTTTTGTCAGCTCACGGCCGGTTGGCTTGTTCCAGCCGCCTTCCCGTACCTGCACATTGCTGGATACCAGATGCTTGGCTGCCGCAAACAGCATGCCGATGGTCAGCTCCGCCACCGCATTGGAATTGGAGCCGACACAGCGTCCCACCTTAATTCCACAGGCCTCTGCGGTTTTCAGGTCAATATTGTCTGTCCCCACACCGAATTTCACAACGGCCTTGAGCTGCCTGCATTCCTTCAGCAGTGCACCGTCCAGCTCATCCACACCGACGATGATACCGGTACTGTTTTTCGCATACTCCACAAATGTCTCTCTTGGAAGCGGCTTGCCTGTCGTATTGATGTTCATTTCATAGCCCAAAGCCTCCAGACGCTTCGCCGCCTGTGCGCCATAAGCCGCATATCCCCGTGGCGTTACCAGTATGACTCCCCTGCTCATGCAGTACGTTCCTTTCTGCTCTCCTCCACGATGGCGCGCAGCTTTTTCGCATTTTCAGCGATATCTGCACTGCTTCCCTTTGTCAACAAACCGCCAAGCCCTACACTGTCCACACCGTTTTCAAACCAGGTATGCAGATTATCGAAATTCGCTCCGCCGCTTGCCAGAATCGGAATCTGCGGACAAGGCACCTTAAACACCTTGGCAAGATCCGGCCCGTAGTAATTGGAAATCGGGAAGGCCTTAATAAAGGACGCTCCCGCCTTTAAGGCTTCGATCATTTCCGTATAGCTTGTACAGCCCGGTGCATAGGGAATCTGATATAGATTTGCCATTTCCTGCACCTCTTTGTTGAAGGTTGGAGCAATGATGAATTCCGCGCCGTCCATAATCGCCAGACGGGCTGTCGTCGGATCAAGCACCGTACCGGCTCCGACCAGCAGCTGATCTGCGAAGGTTTCCTTCAAGGCACGAATCACCTCTCCTGCATTGTTGTTCGTATAGCTGATTTCCAGCACATCCACACCGCCGTCAATACAGCCCTGTGCGATTTCTATTCCGCGTTCAATGGTATCTACACGTACAATTCCCATCAAACCTGTCTTTTTAATTCTGCAAATTGTTTCTGCCAACATCATGTAAGCCTCACTTTCCTATCGTTTTATTTTTATACAGCTGCCGCACTCCTGTAAACAGGGCAATGCAGCCTCCGAGTGCCGCTGTAACAGTTTCCATCGTATTCTGCGTCTGTTCCAGCGCCAGACAGAGAAACAGTCCGGCCCCGATCATCAAAAGCAGTACCGCCAGCAGCATGCTGTTGCCTGCCTTGGCTGGTTTCTCTTTGCGCCAAGTGATATTTTTTCCTTGCACCCGATGCAGGGAGGGCAGTAATTTTTTATTCATCACAAGCAGCATGAGCACATACAGCGCAAGTGCCAGCAGTGCTGTGCCTGCGATACTGTGAAACAGGAAATACCCTAAAATAATGCTGATGGAAATGGCATTGATTTCCGCATGTTTCCACAGAGTAATCGCAAACTCCCTATGTTGCGGGAGAAGATAATACGCATGTTTCTTTTTGATATACAGCAGTCTTCTTCCTTTTGTATCTGTCCCTGTGGACAGCATCCATCCAGTCACCATTCTATCACCTCAATAGGAATTGCTAGATATCCAGCGCCTTGCGCAGATTTACAATCGTATCCTTGGCAACATCTGCCAGGTGGGCGGTAAGCTGATCCAGCTCCATGGAATTACAGCTGGAAAGTGCCTCCATCAAAAACGGCATATTGACACCGGTATAGCATTGCAGCTTGTGTGCTTCCTTCAATTCATCAATCGCCACAGCCGTCATATTGAACGGAGAGCCTGCAAAGATATCCACAAACACCATCACACCGTCGCCGGTATCGATTGCCTCTACCTTTTCACAAATGGCTTCCTTCAAATCCTCCGGATTATCCGTTGGATACAGACCTATGGTTTCCACATCATTCGACATGCTGCCGAAGAACATAGCAGAGCTTTCCTTCAGTGCCTGTGCCAGAGGGCCATGCGTTACAATTAAAATCTTTATCATACTGTATTACCCTTTCTCGTTGTTAGAAATACTGTTTATGCCAGACATAGCAGAAAGGATCGGCAGGAATTCCTATCAAACTGCATACCATACGACAGGTATCCTCCTGCGCAATCTTTTCCTATAACGTCATTGCTATGTCCTGAAGGAATCATCTTCACAGGATTATTCCTTTGAAATCATGGTTAAGAAAAGCATGCTGCCTTGGTAATGTTATGTTCCCAGCGGTTCCTGAAATCCGTCATGTAGGACACGTTTACAGGCTTTCAATCATTACCAAGGTGCATTATTCCGAAAAGCTGTTCCCTGAGAATATGAAAGAAACCCGTAAGGTTTCTTTCATGAAACTGTTAGCCAAGCAATCCGACTGCACCACCGATGAAGCCGATGATAAACAGAACGATCAGTACGGTTGTGATTTTCTTTCCCTTTACCTGCAGCCAGTATGCAAACAGCGTTGTCACAAGAGGCAGGAAGCAAGGGAATATCTTATTCATGATTTCACCAAGCTTCAGCGTTCCGGTCTTCATTTCGATTTCCAGAACTGCACCGATGCTGACGTATTTTACAATCATGGCACCCAGACAGAACAGCCCGACAATACCAAGGAAGGTGGTAATTTTCTTAACAAAGCCGCTTTCCAGGAAACGGTCAATGGAATCCATACCCAGCTGATAGCCGCGCATGAACATGAAGTAGGTGATAGCAAAGTCCAGCAGTGTAACGCCGATCCCATATGCCCAGGCACCCCAAACGTAGCCCTGCATCGCCCATCCCAGCGTAACACTCAGGATGATTGGCTTGATCAAACCTGCCCAGACCGTATCTCCGATTCCTGCCAAAGGTCCCATCAGGGCGGTTTTAATTTCTGCGATGATGCTGGCATCCATATCACCGGAGTCATCATTGGCAAGACCTTCCTCCAATGCGACTACCATACCGGGAAGGACAGCTCCCCAGCGTGGCTCTGTGTTGAAATACAGCATGTGGCGTTCCAGACCTTCCACCATCTTTTCCTGATCATTCGGATACAGCTTTTCAAAAATCGGACCCATGATCCATGCCAGACAGCCTGCCTGTAATCGCTGATAGTTATAGGTCATATGACTTGTCATGTGCCAGAAGAAGGCTGTTTTCTGGACATCGCGTTTTGTTAGTGAATGTTTTTCTGCCATGATTACTCAGCCCCTTCCTGTTCTGTGTCGTTGTTGAAACCAATCTTAATCAGAATAACTGCCAGACATACACCAACCAGTGCATACAGCAGCAAATCGGTCATGCCGGAATAAGCCGCAATACCAAAGCCCAGCACGAAGAATGGAAGCAGTGCTTTTTTGTACATAAACTTCATCAGCATGGACATACCTAATGCCGGCAGCATCTTCCCTACTGCGCCCAGACCGTTCATTGCCCATGTTGGAATACTGTTGATTAGTGTCTGAATATATTCACTTCCATATAATGCAATCAGGAATACCGGAAGTGCACGCAATACCAGAACGATTGCCGGACCACCCAGGAATTGAATTCTGCGGATGCCGCGCCAGTTTCCCTTGGCAGCGAGAGCATCCATTTTCACCGGCCACAAGGATGCGATTGTCATGTATGCGACATGCACATAGTTACCTAATAAACCAATAGGAACCGCAAACGCTACGGACGTGTCAATGGACATACCGCCCTGTATTGCTACAAATGTACCAAGCAGACCTGCCCAGTATAAGTCAGAGGCATTTGCTCCTCCTGCAGAAATCCAGCCCATGTAAGAAACGTTGATCGTTGCTCCGATGATCGTTCCCTGTACGGGATCACCGTAAATCAGACCTACCCAAAATCCTGCCATTACCGGCTCACGGAAAAAGTACCAGTGATATGGTCCCTGAATACCGTTGAGCAGTGCAAGCAGCCCCATTAACAATGCTTGTACCATGAAATTTCCTCCTTTTCATTGTCAATTCATCTACTACATACGTTACTCTTGTAAAACACCTATGATATGATCATCACCTCCATGTGATCGAATACTATTGAATACCCGGCTAGAATTTCGCCAGAGCATCCTTGAACGGATACGGATTATCTTCCGGGATCGGCTGCATAAACACATCTACGCCGCCCTGATACAATACGTTCAGCTCCTCCGCTTCCGTTTTCGACATAACTACATTTTTATAAATATTCTTCTTATCACCGGAGCCTTCGATACCGCCAACCTGCAAAGAAGGGAATGTGATGCCTGTCTCCCACGCTGCCTTTGCCTGCGATGTATTTTTAAACAGAATCAACAGGTTGCTTTTTGGAAATTCTCCTGCCTTCCATTTTTCCGCAGCCTCAGCGACATTCCAAACGATAACCTTGACGCCGCTTGGCGCAGCGCCCAGCAGAATCTTTTTCAGAATCGGACTCTTTGCGGAGCGATCATCGATTACAACGATGCTTTCGATTTCATATTTTGCGACCCAGCGAGTCATAACCTGCCCATGAATCAGTCGAAAGTCAATTCTTGTCAATTTTAAGTTTTCCATAATAGTTTTCCTTCTTTCTACTATTGCTTTGCGATTTCCACAAATCGCTGTGCCCGTCTTGTCAGTTCTTCATAATTGCCTTCTTCGCGGCATTTCTTATCTACCAGCTGGGAGCTGATGCCTGCTCCGGCAAAGCCCAGATCAAGATATTGTACAAATGTTTCCTCTGTAACACCTACGGTTGCGATGTAGTTAACATGGTGCAGCGGCGCATAGATATCCTTGCAGTATTTTAAGCCCAGTGTTCCTGCCGGAAACAACTTGATGAAATCAGCTCCGGCTTTATCTGCCGCAACAATTTCCGTCGGTGACATACAGCCCGGCATGGAGACCATGTCCAGAGCCAGTGTTTCCTTGACAATTTCCTCATCAAAGTTGGGAGAAACGATAAATCTGGCGCCGGCCTCCTTGGCGTTGTGTACCTGTTCTTTGGTCAGCACAGTGCCGATGCCCAGATACAGCGCATCACCAAAGCGCTCATGCAGCTGTTGAATATTCTCTTTCACCCGTATGCAGGTATTGGGATCAGCTGGATCGTAAGTAATTTCAAAGCAGCGGATGCCACCCTGGAACAGAGCCTCTGCCAGCTTCATCAGATCCTCACCATAAATCCCCCTTGTAATGACGACTATTTTTTCCTCTTTAATCTTTTGTATTGTGTCCTGTCTGTTCATATACGTATCCTTTCTATAAACCATTGATGATTTCCACCGGTCGTTCCCCTCTTTGCATGCAGTAGATGTCTTCCATGACCTTGCGGTTCATGTTCTTCATGCAGGTGTAGTTATAGATGGCGGAATGCGGTGTGATGGTTACCCGCTCACATGTAAGCAGCGGATTATCAGCCGTCATCGGCTCCTGTGCTGCAACATCTGCGCCATAGCCGAACAGCTTTCCACTTTGCAATGCGCACAGTAAGGCTGTTTCATCCACAAGGCCTCCGCGCCCCGTATTGATGAGGATGGCGTTGTCCTTCATTTTTGCCAGTGCTTGTGCATTGATGAGGTGCTTGCTGTCTTCGCTCAGATTTGCATGCAGACTGATAAAGTCCGATTCTCTCAGCAACGTGTCCAAATCACAGAGCTGAATCCCCTCTGCCATCACGCTTTCCCTGTCCGCGTACGGATCATATGCCAGTATGCGGTTTTGAAATCCATATTTCATGATGGTCGCAAAGCGTGTACCGATATGTCCGCAGCCAATCACCCCGCAGGTTTTCCCCCGCAGCTGAAAGCCCATGATTTCCTGACGATCCTTATTCCAGTCACCCTGATGTACCTTTTGATTGGCAATCACCACATTTTTTGATACGGCCATAAGAAGCGCTGCCGCCTGCTCTGCAACAGCATCCAGCTCTACATAGTTTTGAATATGGGTTACATACACCCCATACTTTCTCGAGCTTTCCAGATCTACATTGTTGAAGCCGATACCATGACGGGCGATCAGCTTTACATCTGTATTCCTGGAGAAAAACTCTTCATCGAAGGTTGGATAATTCCCAAGCAGTACATAGGTATATCCCTTTAACTGCTGTGCCAGTGTTTTCCCATCCATATCTGCACGCAGCAGCATTTTATCGACCGGCCCCACACGTTCTTCCAATTCTTGAAGATGCTCCGGAAATTCCCTGCCGAAGCTTGTAATATTGATCACTGCGGTTTTTTTCAAATTTATCACCTGACTCTCAATCCCTTTCTTTCACATCCTGCAGCATAGCTTCCGCTGCCTTACACTACCCATCATATTGAAAACGCTTTCGATGTCAAACGATCGATTTTAAGGCTAGTGTGTCACACTTTTTTCATAGCTGTTTTTCCATTTTATCGACTTGTTTTCATATAAAACGACATAGAAAGCCAGAAAACTACAGCATAAAAGCGGTTACATACTGTCACTGTGTTATTTTCGGCATAAAATAGCACAGTATTGAATCTGTAGTGTGTATTACATTGCACGAATATGACACGAAAAAAGAGCATATTTTCTAAAATCAAGCAGCTTTTTTTGGACATGCTGCAGATATTATGAAAATAGAAAAAAGAGTGAAATCTGAAATAGTTTTTCACCCGGTTACTATACATTAAGTTTTACTATTGTAAGATATCTTTTGTGAATCTCTCTGTTATATTTTTGCTTTCATGTCCACGTTTAAATATCAAACAGTAAAAATAGTTTATTCATGATTTTAGCTTACAGGAAGTCCTGCTCTATTGTGTGATCTGTCTGTATGGAGGGCTTCTTTGCTTATAGTTAAGAGAAGCACAGTTGATGCATTTCCTAATAAGACAATCTGGAATGATATACATAGCAAAAAATCCATTTAAAATCGTTCGCTATATTTTACCAATGCAAAACAACATAAGGCACCTATCGTACTTAGCAATGTTCCAATGAGATATTTTTCTTGAAATTGTCTTCATTAGTATTGATATCCTTATATCTTACCAATGTTTTTGCTGCTAGAATAAAACCGATGGTTGAAATAGAATCAAAAAGACACAGTAAAAATATTATGAACCTTTCCAAATATCCTATGTATCTGCCAATTTTTAATTTCATGCCTATCTTTTTCATTTTTAAAGATACTTTTAAAAAATAATGTAATAAAAATACTTACAGGCTTTATTAAAACTAACACAGCTAACAGAGTAACCAAAATATGTACATTAAATATATCTTTAAATAAAATATAGAATGAGCAACAAGATATAATAAGAAAATGTATAAACTGATCAATACAGAAAAGCATACATTTCCTATTTTTATATTTACTCTTAAGAAAAACACTGCAAACATCAATCATAAGATGGCTAATAATAATTATGATCAAAAATGAATAACCACTTTTTATAAAAAATTAGCTTAAGATGGCATGGAAA
Source organism: Clostridium sp. DFI.1.208 (assembly GCF_024463855.1). Classification (NCBI taxonomy): domain Bacteria; kingdom Bacillati; phylum Bacillota; class Clostridia; order Eubacteriales; family Clostridiaceae; genus Clostridium; species Clostridium sp. DFI.1.208. Next base: position 18,934 of record NZ_JANGCA010000011.1, read on the forward strand.
AGCAGTAAAGCTTTGAGCAAGCGAATGACTTAATTAAAAAAATCACTGCTATGTTTTCATAAGCAATGATTTATTCAATATACTAACGTATTTACACAATCCGATTCTGCGTATTTCCACGTAGAAACTCTGCCAGATTTTCAGCGGCAGTATCCATGATTCTGCTTCTCGCCTCTTTGCTGGCCCACGAGATGTGGGGAGTAATCAGGCAGTTATCACATTCCAGCAGCGGATTATCACTGCGAATCGGTTCTTCTCTCACTACATCCAGTGCAGCCGCATAAATCGTACCATCCTGCAATGCCTGCGCAAGATCACATTCATTGATGAGCTTACCTCTGGCATTGTTAATTAGAATTGCATGCGACTTCATCATCGCCAGCGTCTTTTTGTTTATCAGCGAATCATTCTCCTTCGTAAGTGGACAATGCAGGCTTACAACATCACTTCGCTGCAGCAGCTCGACAAGCGATACCTTTTCACCGCTGCCGTCCTCCTGGGCAAAGGCATCATGAAACAATATCTTCATTCCCAATGCCTGGGCAATTTCTCCGACCCTTCTGCCAATTCGTCCATAACCGATGATCCCCATCGTTCTGCCGGACAGCTCCAGCAAAGGGTATTCCCAAAAGCACCAGTCCGCATTGCGCGCCCATTCCCCTTCTTTTACACGAGCCGCATGGTGACCGATTCTGGACGTTACCTCCAAGAGGAGTGCGATTGCATACTGTGCAACCGTATCCGTACCATATCCCGGAACATTGGTAACCGCAATATGGAGATCCCTTGCAGCCTCTATGTCCACTACATCATATCCCGTTGCCAGCACGCCGATATAGCGCAGTTTGGGATGTGCTTCCATAAGCTCTCTTGTCATGCGCACCTTATTTACGATCACAGCGTCTGCATCCTGAATTCGCTCAGCTGCCTGTGCTTCCTCACTGCGATCATACACCGTCACCTCACCCAGTTCCGCAAACCCGTTCCAATCAAGATCTCCCGGATTTTCCGTATACCCATCCAATACTACAATTTTCATACGATAACCTGTAAGGACACATCGTGCATCCTTATCTCCTTTCCCTGCCCTTATTATAAAACACTTTACAAGCTGTTTCGATAGATATTCTTCACATCCTCAGCGGACAATGACACATAGCCGTTCACTGTCTGTCTTGCGGCATCCATAGCCATGGCATCAAGGTGTGTTTCATCAATGCCCAGCTCCCCTAAGGATGAGCGCAGATGCAGCTGTTCATAAAAGCCACGCAGCCGCTCGATTCCCTCTCGCGCCATATCCCACACATCCTTTTCCTCCACCTGCCAGATTTCCCTGGCGAAGCGTGCAAACTTATCCACCGTATCCTCACTCAATACATACTCCATCCAATGCGGTGTCAGAATTGCCAGTCCCTCTCCATGCGTAACGGAATAAAAAGCACTGAGCGGATGTTCCATTGGATGTACGCTCCACTGTGTCATATGCCCAAGCTTCAGCATATCGTTGATTGCCCAGCTTGCCGCCCACATGAGATTCGCTCGTGCCTCATAATGCGTAGGCTCCTGCAAAACGATTGGCCCATATTTGATACATACCTTCAAAATCCCTTCCGCAAAGCGATCCTGCAGCTCAGCTTCCTCTCTTGCGAAATAGGATTCCATTGTATGGCTCATAATATCCGCAACACCACAGGCAGTCTGATACGCACTGACGCTGAAGGTGAAGGTCGGATCAAGGATTGCCGCTTTTGGTCGAAGCAGCGGATTGCGCGTACCGATTTTCTCCTTCGTTTCCGGATTTGTAATAACGGCGATATGGTCCATTTCACTGCCGGTAGCCGCAATCGTCAGCACCGCGATGACAGGTAATGCCCGCTTGATCTCCTTGGGATGAAGCACCAGCTCCCATGGTGTTTGATCACTGCAAACAGCTGCGGAAACAACCTTCGCACAATCAATCGCACTTCCTCCGCCAATTGCCACAATCACATCTACCTGTTCTCTGCGGCATACAGCCACGCCCTTTTCCACGGTATACAGTGATGGATTGGGCTCCACTCCTCCTAATTCAACATATTCTCTTCCCGCCTTTTGCAGCTGCAAAACGACTTCATCATAGATGCCGTTTCGTTTGATGCTTCCCCCTCCGTATACAAGAAGAACCCGTTTTCCATATTCCCTGATGATTCTCTCCAGCTGATGCAGCTGTCCCTTTCCGAAATATACCGTTGTCGGTATGTCATAGATAAAATTTTCCATAGGCTAATCATAGAAACCGGACATGATTTTAATCAGTTCCTCTACATCATCGGTTTCCCTCATCCTCCGTTGTCTGTTTTCTTCAAATTGCTGAAGGTACGTCGCCTTCTCAATCACCTGATCGATGGCAGCTGCCGGAAACTTCACAGCACCGTTTTCATCCATATGAATGATTTCGCCGGGACATACCTGCATACCGAAAACCTCTACTCCGGTATTGATGGACTGCACCGCCCATTTTCCATGTCCCGCTGTTACTCCGCTTAATACATACTGCATTTGCAAAGGCCGTATCTCATCCACATCCCTGCTGGGACCGTCACTGATCACACCGACACAGCCGGCAGAGCGCAGTGCCGTCATCATGTTTCCGCCAAGCAGTCCGTTGCGGCATTTGATTTCCTCCGGCATATCCTGCTTCACAATCAGTACCACCGGTTTTCCCACCGCAGCCACAGCCTTTAGTACATCACCGAATTTCAATCGGTTGTAATTGGAATCTGGTAGACCATACGTACAGGTAATCGCATACCCCACGGTTCTTCCCAGCTCTGGATACATAACCCTTGCACGTTCATCCGTATACCATTTCCCCTGCCATGGATGATAAAGCCCCAGACAGTATTCCTTATCCGGATAGGTTGCCACCACATTCGTGATGGACGGTGTATCAAACTGCTTCAGCTTTTCCAGCTTTTCATCAATCTTCATAGCCCTCTTCTCTCCTTCTCTTATGCAGTCCCAAGATAGCTCTTCGTTTTCGAGCGCTGCACCACGCGCGGTTCATGCCCTGACGAGCACATTCTGCTCGCTTATACAGTAGTAACATCCGCCAGGCAGTACATACTTTTTATTATGCATGAACGCGTGCTGTCCTCTTCGTTTTCTACGATCCGAAATATTCCAGCACATTCTCGACAGCGATATCCGACATGCGCTGAATTGCACCAGCGCTGCTAGCGGCGATGTGTGGTGTCAGTACAGTTTTCTCACTGGCGATCAGTTCTTCGTCAAAGCCGGGCTCCATGAAATGTACATCACTTCCATAGCCATAAAGCTGTCCGTTTTTCAATGCCTCATACAAAGCATTTTGATCAATCAGCTTTGCCCGGGCCGTATTGATGATGACTGCATCCTTCTTCAGCTTTAAAAAGGCTTCCGCATCCAATAGCGGAGAGAACTCCGGAAGTGCGGGAAGATGCAGCGTCAGGAAATCAGCAGTTCTTAAGATTTCATCCACAGCTGCCTTTTGTATGCCGTATTCCTTCACAAATTCTTCGTCATAAACACTGTCAAACGCAAGTATTTTACAATCAAAGCCCTTTAATCTTCGTGCAACTGCCTTGCCAATGGCTCCCAGTCCCAGTATACCAACCGTACTTTGGTACAAATCCTTCGCAACCGGCTTTTTCCACACATGAGCACGGATATTGGCATCGCTGCGTGTGATATTGTGACAGAGTGATAGCATGAGCCCCACTGTGTGATCCGCAACGGAATTGGTATTCGCAAAGCGTGCAATTCGCAATGCAATCCCCTTTTCCTCCAGATAGTCCACATCGATTTTATCCAGCCCCACACCGTATCGCGACACGATTTTCAGATTATCCGCATGGTCGATCACATTGCGGTTAAAAACCTCCGTCCCCAAAATAACAGCGTCCATTCCCTGAATGGCCTCCACCATTTCCTCTTCGCTGAGCAGTCTGCCCTTCTCATTTAAAAACACCGTAAAGCCTGCTTCCTTTAATCGGCGAATCGGCTCATCACGCAGCTTACCAAAAGACTTTGATGTCACCAATAGCTTCATAAGCAATCTCCTCCTCTCACATACTTCTTTATCTGTCTATGTATTTCTGAACGTTCCTTTACAAGCCTTTCAATATGCAATTCAACATTCATGTCCGTGTACATCCGCATATTCATCATAGACGCTCAAATCGTCTCCATGCCGTGCTTTTTATTATCGTGTTTCAAGCCTTTCTTATGCATAGCCGTCCTGATGCAGTCAGATTACGCATACCATCAAATGCACGCTATATGCTTTCAGGATATACGCGATATTGATACCGTAGGCTATGTGACTGCACCACGCTTCCCTTCTATAGCTTCTGTTCTCACACCGTGTGATTTCCTTCACTGGTGCATGTCCTATACTACCTGCCCTCACAGCCAAACAGTCGGATATAGTGCTTGATTTTATTTTTAAAGCCCTGTGCAAGCAGCGGATAGAGCTGATATACGGCATTACCGCTCAAATCCTCCTTGATCAGATTTTCAATCGCACTGCGTTTCAAATCATTGGACAGATTGATTTTATTGATTCCCTCTTTTGCACAGCGTGCCAGATTTTCATCTCCGGTGCCGCTGCCGCCATGAAGAACCAGCGGTATTTTAAGTGCCTCCTTCAACTCCTGCAGAAGATCAAAATGCAGCTCTGGCTTTCCTTTGTATACACCGTGTGCCGTACCGATTGCGACAGCTAGCGCATCGACGCCTGTCTGTTCTACAAACGCTACAGCCTCCTCTACACGGGTAAACGCCTGATGACCATCCGTATGATACTGCTCTCCGACCCCTACATGGCCAAGCTCTGCCTCCACACTGATTCCCAGCGCATGACAGATGCGTACCATTTCCTTAACCTCCCTGACATTCTCCTCAAAGGGCAGAAGGGAGCGGTCAATCATGATGGAGGTGTAGCCTGCACGGATACCGAGCAGACAATCCTCAAAGCTCTTTCCGTGATCCAGATTCAGTGCAACCTTTACACAGGAACGTCTGGCAAGATCTGTTGCCAGATGTCCAAAGCTCACCAGATCAGGATTCGCAACCGGTGTCGTATTCAGGATAATACTGGAATTCATTTCTTCCGCGGCCTCGATTGCGGCGCGCAGATTATGCTCATTATCAATGTTGCAGGCAGGTACCGCATAATTTTCCTGCTTTGCCTTTGTTAGGATTTCCGTTAATGTTACCAGCATATCAGTTCTCTTCCTTTCCGTAATTGATCATAACGCGATAAACGCCGGGCTTGCACGCATAGTCAAAGGCCTCTTTTCCCTGCGCAAAGCTAAATTCCCGATCAATTACCTTTTCCATATCGATCATATGATAGCTGATCAGCTTGACCGCCATCTGATTATCTTCAATCGTCGGATTCAGCGTTCCGATAAATTCTATTTCACGGCTATGTACCTTTCCAAAATCCACACCGATCAACTCAGCGCTGTTCTGTGAGCTGTAGGCAATCAGTCTGCCATAAGGCGCCAGCATATCAATGGCCTGCTGCCACACCTCCTTGAAAGGAATCGTATTGATTACCGCATCTGCCCCCAAGCCATCCGTGAGCCTCTTCACTGCTTCACCAACATCACACTGCGTAGGATCAAGGGCATAGGCAGCCCCCTCCCGCAGGGCAGTTTCGCGTTTTTTTTCATCTGTCTCACTGACGATGATACGAGCACCGCTCATCTGTGCCAGCTTCAGATGAAAATAGCCCATGATGCCCATACCGATAATGACGATTGTATCACCGAATTTGATTCTCGCCTTGCGAATACTGTGAATACAGCATGCAAGAGGCTCCGTAAGTGCCGCATGACGCATATCCACATCATCACTCATACGGATAATCTGCCACGCCGGTATCACCAGATATTCACATAAGCCTCCCCCCAGAATGTTTCCGTCCAGCTGTGCACGCTTTGGCATTTCTTTTTTACGATTGCACTGCGTACCTCTTCCGGAACGGTCCAGCTCACACTGATTGCAGTATCCGGAGGTAAAAATCGCCTTATCTTGCGGCTTTACATTGACAACTCCTCTGCCAATTTCTATGATTGTCCCACTGCACTCATGTCCCCCGAGAAACGGATAGCCGTAGTTTCTGGTTCCCTTGTAGGTTCTTCGATCAACGGTACACAAAGAGCATACCTCTGTTTTAAACAATACCTCATAATCCCCGGGCCGTACGATATCCAGCTTGCGTACAGCTACTTCATCTTTTCCCTCTATTACCCATGCTTTTGCTTTTTTCATAGTTCTCCTTTCTTTTTCAGTTCATAACTATGTATCAAACATGCGTTGCTGTCTGCTTCACCTCCCTGCAGCTTTTTTTATATCCGCATATTCCGCTGTCACCTACTATCATATTGAAAACGATTACAGTGTCAAATTGACACGAAAAGTAGTAGTGTGTCACAGCAAAAAGCAATCCTTTGTACAGGACATCCCTTTTATAGTTGAAAACATTTACATATTGTCCGAAATATTATCCAGTATGTACTTTTTATCCAAATTATGTTAATATTTTTTTACCTTGTGTGTTATTTATCAGCATAAATATAACACTAAAAAATAGGAGGGAATGGTATATATGGCAAAAACAAGACGCGATTCCATTATGAACCTGGTCAGGGAATATACCAGTGAAAGTCTGGCGGATAAATCGTTCAGCTTTGAGCGCTGCAATGCGTTTGACATCGCACTGGATCTGAAGCTGGATCGTTCCAATGTTTCCAGAATACTGAATCAGCTGTTCAATGACCTTCTCCTAATCAAAGTAGAGGGCAGACCGACGCTTTATCTATCCAAGGATGTCATCGTGAGTGAATACCATTTCACTCATATACCGCAGGTCATCCCCAGCAAGGATAGCCTGAAAAACCTGTTTGTTTATGATGCAAGCGACGCTAGCTTTTATAAAAAGGGAATGGATATCATCGGAAACGGGTATGAGGAAGCGCTGACGCCCGTAATCAGTAAAATCACCCCTGCGATCTTTTATAACCAGAACAAGCCGCTGCTCATTGCCCTGCAGGGGGAAAAAGGCTCCGGTAAGAAATACTTCTGCAAGAAGCTGTTTGAGCTGGCTGTCAAAAATAAACGGATTCCAAAGAAAAGCAGAAGCTTCACCTTTGATTACCGTTCGATTACCGAAAGCCTTGTAAGCCTGCGCCAGCTATTTCTTGACCGCAGCATCTCCATGGTTATCATGGAAATTTTCACGCAGTTTCAGGAGAGTGATATTTACCGCTTCTGGAATGATCTCAACAATTTGTGCACAAATGAAGGCAAGCCGGTTCCCATCATGATTTTTCTGGTAGATAAGGGTGTGGAAAACTTTTCCTATTTCTCACAGCTTACCCCCTACATCGCGCAATATCCGAATCTGAAGGAGCGCACCACCAAGGAAATGATTGAGCTGGTACTGACCTTTCTGCAGGAGGAGGCAGTAAATCTGAACTGCCGCATTAAGGTAACAGGAAATGCCATCGCTTCCTTTCTCAGCGCAGATTATACCTATAACCTGTTTCAGCTTCGCAATGAAATTGTCTATTCCCTATCCAACAACCTATATTCCAGTGTCATTACCAACCACGAGCCGATTGTCATCACACATGAAAACATATCCAAGAATGTGATTCAAAACAAGAGTGCAGACAATTCCCTCGAGGATCATATCCGCATCACGGTGACGCAGCTGCTTCCGGAAATCATCGATATTTATCCGGATCAGCCATGTGAAACACTGGAAAATCTGTTACAGACACAGCTCAATGCAAGCATTGTCATAACCGCAAAGCTGAAAAATATTATCGAAAAGGCAAAAGAGGATGTCCTGATGACACGGACAAAGCTTCTGGATTCCTCCTCCATAGAAATGCAATCCAAGGTCTATCAGGCACTCACACCGCTGTTCACCAAAACCAAGCTAAAGAATGACCGTCAGATTTTAAGCAAGCTGTATATCCAGATTCAGCACATGCTGGATAATACCTTTGCCTATCAGTTTCAGCTGGAGCATCTGGATTATAAGGAGACCGCATACTCTCAGGAGCTGAGTGACAATGTGATCAGCACAGTGGAAAACAAGTTCAATATCAGCCTTCTGAAGGTATATAAAAGCTATATCCGCAATTTTATCTATTATGCATTGAAATCCATCAGTCAGAATACCATCATGACACTGATTGTCTGTCACGGAGAGCGTCTTGCGGAAAATTATGCCCAGCATCTGAATCAGATTCTGGGAAGCCGCTGTTTCTTTTCCTTTGATTATAATCTCTATTATCAGACACATGACTTTCACGAGTTTACCGATAAAATCTACAAGCTGATCAAATATATTGATATCGGCAAGGGTGTTTTGATTGTCGGTGATAAGCCGCCCTTGACAACGCTGGACAAGTCCATCATCTCCTCTTTGAACATCCCGTCCTTCTCTTTGTATCCGGTATCCCTGCCGCTGCTTTATGAGACAAGTGAGGTAGTTTCACAGAAAACCATGCATTTACTGGCACTGCTCAGCGATGTGGTGAATCGAAAGAAAAAAATCAAGACATTCTTGAATGACAAAAGCCTGACCTTTAAAAACGAGCGACAGAGCAGTGACATCTTTCAGCGCTTTCAGGCAACTTTCCCCACCATCAATATTGCGAAATCCAATGAAGCCCTGTATCGCGTACTGCTCAATATCTGCACAGAATGCAATCTGCCGCTTTCCAATCATATTATTATACAGTTTCTGTTCCATGGTACCTGTATGCTAGACCGCTGTGTGAAGAAGCAGAAAATTCGCTACAATCTTTTGGAAAGCTTTATGATGGAGCATACCGAGCTGTTTCATATCATGAAAACGAATTTGTTGAAAATCCGGGATTTTATGACCCTTTCCATTTCACAGGAGGAAATCGCCGTTTTGTGCGATGTGATACGTAATTATCAGATGGAGATTCAGGGACAGCTGGAACAGAGGTTATAGATCCCTCATATTATATACAATGCAGAAAACCGGTCAGTCTGATCGGTTTTTGTTGTAAAGCACCGTTTGCACACAGTTCCTTATCGTTTTGAATTATACGCAGGCAAACAAAAGACAGGATATGCATTGACAACATACACTGTGTATGTTAAATTATAGATACACAATGTATGTATTAAGGAGTGATACAATGCCGCGCAATAAGTATCCGGAGGAGACGGTTCAGAAAATACTGGATGTATCCATGAAGCTGTTTCTGGAAAAAGGATATGAGGAAACAACCATTTTGGATATTGTTAGAGAGCTGGGAGGACTTACCCGCGGTGCTTTCTACCACCATTTCAAATCCAAGGAGGAAGTGCTGGATGCGCTGAGTGACCGCATGTTTCTGGAGCATAATCCATTTGAGGAAGTTCGTAAGGACAAGGAGTTAAGTGGTCTTGAAAAGCTGAAGAAGCTCATTAAAATGCAGGCGCAAAATCAGGATCAGCTCGATTTGAATCAGATGTCTGTTCCGCTGCTGAAGAATCCGAAGATTCTTGCGGATTATATGGAAAGCAATCTGCGGATCGTCACACCGTTTTTTGAAGAGCTGTTTCTGGAGGGCATTCAGGACGGCTCCATTCCGGATATCAAATATCCCAAGGCACTGGCCAGTCTATTTGTAATGATAACCAGTGTGTGGTTCATTCCCTCCATCGTTCCCTGTACGCAGGAAGAGCTGCTGGAACGCCTGTTGCTCACCAAGCACCTGCTGGACAGTATGGGAATCTACCTCATCGATGACGAAATTCTTCAGCACGCTCAGACGATCGTCCAAAGCATTCCTACGAAATAAGATTGCATATGCAATTTTATTTTACCAGAATACATACATTCTGAATGTATATAAAAAAGGAGAATAGAACATGAAGACACAAGATCTCGCTGTTTCTGTACACAGATTAACCAAACGCTATGGTCATACAGAGGTATTAAAGGATGTGAACATAGAAATAGAAAAGGGCTCTATTTACTGTCTGCTCGGTTCCAATGGAGCCGGAAAGACAACGACGATTAAGATACTGACAACACTTGCGGCCTTTGATAGCGGTGAAGTATCCGTATGCGCTCACTCTGTCGCTGCTGAGGGAGACGCCGTTCGGAAGCTGATCAGTCTCACCGGGCAGTTTGCCAGCGTGGATGAAAAGCTGAGTGGTTATGAAAATCTCGTGATGATCGGAAAGCTGAATCATCTGAAGACACCAAAGCAAAAGGCAAAGGAGCTGCTGGAGTATTTCTCTCTTACAGAAGCTGCCAACCGCATGGTGGGCACCTATTCCGGTGGTATGCGCAGAAAGCTGGACATCGCTATGAGCCTTGTCGGGAATCCGCAGATTATTTTTCTGGATGAGCCGACCACAGGCTTAGATCCACAGAGCCGTCACAGTATGTGGAGCATCATAAAGCAGCTGAATTCCATGGGAATCACTATTTTCCTTACCACGCAGTATCTGGAGGAAGCGGAGCAGCTGGCAGATCATATCGCCATTCTGGATCAGGGAAGAATCCTTACAGAGGGTACTCCTGCGGAATTAAAAAAGCTGCTGCCGCAGGGCATCGTCGAATTTGAATTTCCCGACAGCAATATGCTGGAGACAGCCATGGCATATACAGCGGACTATACGACGAAGCCGGTAGTGGAGGAGCATAAGCTGATTATATATACGGACGGCAGTGCCGAAGCACTCTTTAAGCTTTTTCAGATTTTTTCTTCCAGTGATATCAAAATCCAGAAATTTTATCAAAAGCTGCCAAATCTGGAAGATGTTTTCCTAAACCTAATTCACGAAAGAGATGATGTACGATGAAAACCATACAGACACTAAAGGATATTCTGACGATGAGCGGAAGATGTCTGCTCTTATCCAAGCGAAACCCCGATACTATATTAACGAGCATCATCGCTCCGATACTCACCATGCTGTTGTTTGCTTACGTAATTGGCGGCGCCATGCAGACAGGTGAAACAAGCTATGTGAATTACATTGTTCCCGGAATCATACTGCAATGTCTCGGACAGTGTGCCGCTACCACAGCGATTGCCGTTTGCTCGGATATAAAAAGCGGCATCATGGAGCGTTTCTGCACCATGCCCGTTAAACGCTCCTCCATTTTAAATGGGCATGTTCTGGAAGCCTTTATCAGAAATATGATAACTGCGCTGCTGATTCTCTTAGTGGCATTCCTGATTGGCTTTCGACCGGAAGCGGATTTCATCGGATGGTGTGCCGCACTGCTGATTATTTCTTTGTACATTCTCACCCTATCCTGGATATCCGTATATTTCGGAATGATTGCCAACAGTCCGGAGGGGGCAGGCTCATTCTCAATTCTGGCAATAGCTCTGCCCTGCATCAGCTCTGGCTTTGTCCCGATCGATACCATGCCAAGAGTATTGCAGATATTCGCAGAATACCAGCCAATCACTCCTATCATTGATTCACTGCGTGCACTGCTGCTGAATGAGGCATTAAAAACCAGTACACTGCTTTCTGCAATTTTGTGGTGTACGGCCTTGCTTCTATTCTTCTATATATTATCCGTAAGAGCATTTAAAAAGAAAAGCAATCGGTAGCAGCGTCTTCCAGCAGAACCTGAGAAATCGTATTTCTTCGCTTTACAAGATGTAGTTCAAAAGATTTTTTCGACAGATACTGAAGCAGGATGAGAGCAGTTGTTTGCTTTACAGGATGTAGTCCGAAAGATTTTTCCGGCAGATACGGAAGTAGGATGAGAGCAGAGATATCCTGTCTGCACACCTTAGAAGCCTTTCCTACTTCGAAATCCGAAGGTCTGTAATATCAGACCCGTTTGATTCTTTACACAATTCAGCTTTACACCACATGCTATTTATAGTAAAGTTTAGCTAGAAAGAGACAAAGGAAACAGTGTCCTGCAGGGGACCTGTTTCCCGTTTATGAATAGGAGGTTGTGTGGACATGGTAGGTATGATTATAGATATTATGAAATTTCTTCTGCTGGTTTATATCGCATTGGAGCTGCGGGATATTTCTGCAAAGCTAAACAATAAGTAAGACTTCCTGCTTATCCAGCCGAAAAAAAGATAGCAGCTGTGAAAAACCTGTTCCTTACTACAGGTGTGCAATTTCTCTTTTACAGCTGTCTGATTTTCTGCACTGCTGAAATTGCAAAGCATTCCCAGCATGAAAAAAGAATTGTCATGAATAGGCTCTAGCTTGGAAATGGATAATTTATGTAGCTGAAAAAAGAAGAAAGAAAGCTCCTGTGATTAGGATTTTATTTCTTCTTTTTCAGTTTTTTTGTACGCTGATGCAAGTAAAGGCATGAATACACGATTCCATTTAAGTCCTTCGCTGTAGTGAACCGACAGTCTCCATAATGACAACGGATACCTTATAGCTATATCATTTACAGCAGCTATGCACCACCTGCTTCCACGCTTCGCACATCCCCTGTGTGTACAGCTCCACCAGCTTTTCCCTATCCTGCGAAAGCTCTTTTGTTTTCATGCCATATCGAAGTGCCGCTGCCAGAACCTCCAGCAGCTCCCTGCTGTATTCCCCCTGTTCCTGCATCAAAGACAACGGCTTGCGAATTCTTTCCTCCGGCTTCAGCTTCCTTTCCACATCACGAACATTGCGTGCCACGGTGTCTATGATATTTCGATTTTGAAACTTTTGAATCGCCATTTTAGAAAACTCCCTTTGTTCCTGCAAGGAAACCTTATAGACCGCAGTGATACAACGATTGATCACGTCTGCGATTCGCTCAATCTTCCCGCTAATTTCATCATCATTTGCAGCTTCGGCATAATCCGTGTATCCCTTTTCATAGCCCAGATAGGCTATACATGCACTGATACAGTTATATGTGTAAATCTTACGCTCCAGTAAATCGGAAAAATGTGTTTCCTGTACAAAGCCGTATAAGGAAAGCTCATGCCCCAGTGCAATGCTGTCATATGGAAGATGATCCAGATTTTCACTGAAGATATCCAGTGAATCACGCTGTCCCAGCGTTGTACAAAATATGACAGCTTCGCTCAGATGTATCCTAGGATCACTGCGCAATACAGCAAGCGGTGAGGATGGCTGTATTCCATTTTCCGCAACAAGGATGTCCAAAGAACGCCTGGCGCGCTGCTTTAATGCCGCCTGCAAAAAGGGCAGCAATTCTGCAACGTGATCGGCTCCGACACTGATAAAGATGCGATCTGAGCGTTCGATGGCTGTTATCGCACGCTCATCTGTTATCGTATACGCTGTGTAATTATCCACGTTCAGCGGTTCCCGCTCATTTCCGAAGCGAATCGTATACGAGGGATTGTGTTGCAGCTGCTGGATCAGGTGCTCATCCTGGTCTAAAAAAACGGTTTCTTCCTTTGACAGATACAGCAGACGATTGAGATATCCCCGTCCGCTTAATCCGGCTCCGATGATTACATTCTTACTCATGTCCCTTGACCAGCCCTTCCTTGCATATCCTGTCTACAGCCTTCAGCACCTCCTGATACAACGGCTCCTGCTCATTCAGTTCACATACCGTCCGCAATACAAAAGGAATCCCGTGCTCTCTTCGCATAGCTTTCAGCTTCCTTGCAGATGCATCACTTTCCTCATCAAAGAACAGTGCCTTTGCGATCGTTTCAATCATCACGCGGGGATAGATTCCATGGTTCAGCGCCATTCTTGCCGGTGCAATCAGCCGATCCTGCGCTCCCAGCTTGCGAAGCGGATCCCATCCATGTCGGATTACACGATCGACAATCGTCCAGTCTGTATATTTTGCTCTTGCCTTTTCCGAAAAGGCCTTCTGCTGTTGCGGATCGACATGCAGCTCTGCCACCAGCGTCTGATTGATTTCCTCATATACCTCATCCAGCAAGGCGGCAACCTCGGGACTGTTTGCGGCCTGTGCCAGCAGCTCATAGCCCGCCAGATAGCCATGATAGGCAATCACGGCGTTGCTTGTATTATTGGTATACATTTTCTGGGTTAGAAAATCTCCGAAGTTTTGCATCAGCTCCGTATCCTGAATCGCCGGAAGCTCTCCCTTGAAATGCTCGGCACTGATCGGTAGATACCAGTAATTCTGCACCCATACACCTGTTGCATCCTGCTTTGCTAGGGCATCACTTGGCTGTGTTGCAGAGCGCATAATGACTGCCTCATTCACACCGATATACTGATCGAACACCGTTTTCTTTTCTTCTGAGAGCTGTGTGGTGATTCCCTCATACAAAAATGCTCCTGCATTTCTCCAGTTCTCACAGGTCACAAAGTTAAACAGCTTTTTCGGTATGCCGTTTTCCTCATATATTCTTCCGATTTTCTCACCCAGTGACTTCAGATTTGCCCCACCTACGGAAACAAAGGCAATATCCGCCTCCATAAGAGCAGCGCCAATGCGTTTTTCATCGTCCAGCTGCACAGCCTGAAAGCCTGTAACATCGCTGTCCAATGAAGAATCTCCCAAAATATACACATGGTATTTTTGATCCTTATTCAAACGATCCACCAGCTGTTGATCAATATCCACAAACGTGATATCCGCCTTACTGAGATACAGCAGCTGCCCGATAAATCCACGGGCGATTTTCCCCGCACCAAATACAATAGCCTTCATTTTTAACTCCCTTCCCCGCACTTCGCGCACGGGCACAAATATTACATGAAAATTGTTTTACATCCTCTTTTTTATTATCAGCCAGATACTCCAGCACATTCTATCCTCCATATTACGCTTCACTGCCTACCTGCTTACTGCATATGCGAATCTTGTCACCTACAGCACAAGTAAACTGCATCTATTTCCCAAAAAGCCCCGCCACTGTCAGCTATGCGGCGGGGTTGGATTAGCAGGCTTTGGCAATATCGGTAAATATCCTTGCCCGGCGGGTCAGCTCCGCAAAGTTTCCTTCAGCGATAACGGTACGATCAATAAAGCGTCCGCTGATCCCTGCGGCACAGTATCCGGCATTCAGATAGTCTTTGAAGTTATCCTCATTTACACCGGCTGCCGCAAGAAATTTCACATGATTGATCGGCCCCTTGATATCCTTCAGATAGGATACTCCCAGCCATCCTGCAGGGAATATTTTCACAATATCCGCGCCGGCATGATGGGCCTGCAAAATCTCCGTGGATGTCATAGCGCCGGGAATGGATGTCAGTCCGGCTTTTTTTGTCGCCTGAATCACTTCCGTATTCACATCCGGTGACAGACAGAATTCTCCCCCTGCCTCCTTTGTCGCAAGCACATGCTCTACACAGGTTACTGTGCCGCTTCCCACCTTCATCTGTGGAAAATGCTCTTTGATTGTCCGTATTGCGCAGCATGTCTTCGCTATTGCATCGGGGTCTGCCTGATCAAAGGTTACCTCCACGATACGTATACCGCCCGCATACAATGCTTTGATTGTTTTTACCAGCTCTGCTTCATACAAGCCGCGGCAGATAACGACTACCTTGTGCCTTGCGATAAACTCTACAATTTCATTCATCCTGTTCCCTCCGGTATACGACCTGATCGCCTCTGATATGCGGCAGTATACCGTTTCCTTTCTATAAATATTTTGCGATATCCTCTTCCGGTTCTGTAACGATGACACGCAGGAACACGTTGATTCCCTTGTTTAACAGATTACGGAAGGCTTCCTTTTCCTCTTCACTGACAGAAATGTTTTTGAACATCGGCTTTCTTCCGGCCTTCGCGCCGATTCCTCCGACATTGATACTCTTCAGACGAACACCGGCATCGCTCAGCTCATCCAATACGACCGGTGTCTTTACAAGAATGATAATTTTCTCATGCGTTCCATCTTCATTCAAATATCCAATCGCATCCTTGACGCTCAATACCTTCAAACTGATTTTGCCGGGTACACTGGATTTCATAACCATCTGCAGGAAGGAATCCTTTGCGACTCCATCATCGATGATCAGCACCTCATTCGCCTCGGTATACTGAATCCATTGTGTCATGACCTGTCCGTGAATCAGACGATCATCAATTCTTGTCCAAACGATATTTTTCATATAAGGCTTCTCCTATTATTTTGTTACTCCAAAATACTCCATCAGATGATTCACGGCGGCATGTGACATGGTATTCACAGCCTCCACACTGACGGCAGCTGTATGCGGACTACAGACAACATTGTCCAATCCGATGAAATCCGGATTCATATGCGGCTCTTTATCGAAGACATCCGTTCCATAGCCATAGATGCGTTTTTGTCGCAATGCCTGAAGCATAGCCGTTTCATCAATGAGAGAAGCTCTCGCGGTATTGATGATGACAGCCTCCGGCTTCAACAGCGCCAATTCCCGTTCTGTGATGAAATGCGTTCCATCCGCATTGCCCGGCATATGCAGGGTGATGATATCCGCCTGCTTGAAAATCTCCTGAGGAGAAACAAGGCGGATCCCCTCCCTTTGACAGTATTCTTCATCCGCAAATATATCGTACCCTAGTATCCTACATTCAAATCCCTTTAAACGTTTTACAACCTGACGGCCGATTGCGCCCAGTCCGAATACTCCGACTGTCTTATGGCACAAATCCAGACCGGTTTCCTTTTTCCATGTTCCCTTTTGCAAGGAGGAATGCACATTGCATACATGGCGCAGGGTTGCCAGCATGAGGGCAATCGTATAATCTGCCACCGCCTCCGTATTACAGTTTTTCGTCACCGTTACAGCAATACCTCTTTTTTCAGCCTCCGCAGTATCAATGTTGTCAATTCCCACACCGTATCTGGATATGATTTTCAGCCTGTCAGCCTTATCCAGCACGCGTTTACTGACGATATCAGAGCCAAGTATGATTGCGTCCACACCGGGAACCTCGTTCATCATTTCTTCCTCGCTCATAATATGATGGTAGCGGTTATCAAGCAGCTCCCAGCCTAAATCCAGCATACGCTTACGCGGAGCTTCGTCAAATTTCCCAAAGCTGTTGGATGTAATCAGAACCTTCATATCCTGCACCTGCCTAGACGATTCCCAGCAGGCCACCGATGATTCCGATGGCAAACAGAATGAGCAGGACCTTGTTTACACTTACTTTTTTGTTCATCAGATAGAATGTCAGCATGACCATACCAAACGGAAGCAGATTATTTACAACCTTATCCAATATATCAGCTTGTACTGCCAGCTTGTTGTCACCCAGAGCGATTTCCGCAGTAGAGGTCAGCTTTACGGTTGTTGCGGCAAGTGCACCGATGGTGATCGAGCCCATAGCGGTTACCATTGTCATGATTTTTTCCATCTTCCCCCCGCTGAAGAATTCACCAACGAAATCGCGCCCCTTGTCATATGCCTTACGGTACAGCGTATAGCTGATGCCGAAGTTCAGTGCCAGCGTCACAAAGAAATAGAAGATTGGCCCCAGAAGATTTCCTTCCTGCCCAATGGAGATTGCGATGGAGCCGATGATGGGAATCAGCGTTCCCTGCCGCAGGGTATCTCCGATTCCTGCAAGCGGACCCATCAGGGAGGTCTTTACCGCACTGATCGCAAGCCCGTCGATTTCTGCACCACAGGCCTTTTCTTCCTCCATGGCAATCGTAAGACCAAGAATGACCGGTCCTACCAACGCGAATTCCGAGTTATAAAACTCCATATGACGCTGACATGCTTCCGCACGTTCCTCAGGGTCTGTATATAGTTTAGCGATAACATTCTTCATACCGGAGAAAAATCCGGGTGCCTGTAATCGTTCATAGCTGCAGCAGGCCTGCGCAAACACCTCAAACATGAAATAGGATGTATTCAGATCCTTGATTGTCAGCTTTCTTTCCGTCACCTGTTCACTCATTCCTCATTCCCTGCCTTTCCGAATTTCAATTCACCATAGAAGTAAGCAGCAATAGCCGCAAAAATAGATACCACCAGCATACTCAGTCCGGAGTATGTTTCCAGGAAGAATCCCAGTGTAAAGAAAATCAGGATTCCGTTTCTTGTATTCAGCATACGGATAATCATGGCAATACCGATAGCAGGAAGAATCCCACCGATTACACTCAGAATATGAAGCGGCTTTCCTGCCAGCATGTCCAGCAGTCCCTGTGTAGCCGGAGCACCAAAGTAAACCAGCAGCGCACAGGGAATCATGGTTACTGCATATCCGAACAGCTGTGTCGGCACCAGCTGCCAGAAGGCCATCTTTTTAATATCACCGGTAACTGCATACTTATCCATCTGGTGTACAAAATAGATGTTCACCGTTTGACGAAGCGTCCATACCATCGTTCCCATGACTCCAAGCGGAACTGCAATCGACATAGCAACCTGTGGTGTGGCATTGGCACTCAGCGCAAGTGCTGTCCCCACAACCCCGCCGATTCCGGGATCGGTTGGCAGCGTACCTCCCGCATTCACGAAGCCCAGATACAAGGTATTGATCGTAGCACCCATAATACAGCCTTCCACCGGCTTCCCAAGAATCAGTCCGACAATCGTCCCCGCACAGATTGGCTGGCGGATGGACACACTGCCCAGCCCGGTCAGCCAGGGAACCCCATTGTTTGTTAAATAGTAAAGCGTACCAATCAGAATGGCCTGAATAATTGAAATCTGCATAACTTATCTCCTTTCAGCAATCTGCTTATAACTGAAACTGATTTCTCAGATCCAGAATACTGTTCCCACCAACTTCTAATGCGTGCTGCTTCAGCTCTTCCAGCTTCCGAAAGGTCTTGCTCGTTGCCACCTCCAGAAGAATGGGAAGATTCACCCCGGTGATACATTCACAGCGAACGCTATCCTGCAGCTCGTGCATCGCTCTCGCTGCCGCATTGGACGGACTTCCTCCAAACAAATCCGTCAGGATCAAAACGCCGTCTCCCTGTGAGCACTCAGACAACCTGACTACCGCCTCCTTAATCGTATCCTTCAGATTGTCAACACTGTCTCCGTGATATAAACCATGGCTTTCGATCAGCGGAGCCTCTCCCATAATCAGCGCTGCACTTGACAACAGTGCCTGTGCCAGATCGCCATGTGTCACCAATAACACTGCAACCATATTTCTACCTCCTCATTTCATCAGCTGCCGGTTATTCGACAGTCGTTTTAACTTCGAGTGTATTGTATCACGCTGTTTTCGCCACACAAAATTCCCGTTTTTTTTACACATTAAATAAACTGTGTAAAGCAATATTTCTCGTATATATCAGCGGTTTCTTTTTATTTTTACAGGAAAAGTAACCGCTTTTCTTCCTATCTATACATATGTGCGTAGGTTTTTGCACAATCACAGCAGATAAAAAATACATTTTGATTAACAGTGTGTAAGCGTCCTGCCCATTTTACACCAAATACCGGATATTTTTGTTATAATGTCAAAAAGGAGGTAAGGCTATATGGATAAGAAAAAAGAAGAGGTGTATCAGCATCTGATCCATCATACAGCAAAGCAGCTGCAGCAGCATGGCAGTTTGGGAAGGGATGCTTTGAATATCAGTCTAGATCTGCAAATGGACCGCTCCAATGTGTCCAGACTATTGAATCAGCTGCATCATGAGGGAAGATTGATTAAAACGCAGGGACGCCCGACTCTGTTTTTTGCCAGAACACCACTGGAAAACGAGCATCCGGATGTACATATTCCCAGTGTCATTCCAAAGGGAAAGAGCATTCAAAGCTACCTGAAGGAGGAGCATGAGCAGAAAAGCGAACAGACACAGGCAGATGTATTCCGTCAATATCTCGCAAACCGCAATACAAGCAGTATGTTTGAGCCGATTCAACGGGCAAAATCCGCTTTGCTGTATCCACCGCAGGGATTGAATGTCCTCTTATACGGTGACCCCTGCGTTGGCAAGCTCAGCTTTGCGAAGACGATGTATGAATTCTGTCTGCATAAGAAAATCTTTTCTCATGGCTCGCGAATCGTTGTCTTTGACTGTCTGAATTATGCCGATCAGGAGCCGGAGGAAATTCTCAGCAAGCTGTATGGCTATTATGATGGCAGCCATCTGAAAAAGGGACTGCTGGAGGCAAGCAGAAACGGTATGCTCATTTTGAATCACATGGATCGCCTGTCCTTTTCCGCCCTGACCAGCCTGTACAACGCTATGATCAATCAATCCTATACGCCGCTGCATCTACCCTCCAAGGAATATCCGATTCGCTCCCTGATTGTGGGTATCTCCAACACGGAAAACATGATACTGAACCCAGATATCCGCCGCTGCTTCCCTATGCAGATACACATTCCCAGTCTGCGGGAGAAGTCCATTCAGGAAATGCTGGTTCTGACTATGCAATATTTCCAGCAGGAGGCTGCACATATTGACAAAACCATACGCATATCGAAGGGCGCACTCAGCTGCTTTGTCATGTCGGATTATTCCGGTAACCTGCCTCATCTGCACGCGGAAATCAAGCAGGCGTGTGCACATGCATTTCGCAGCTATCTGGAGCAGGAAGCACTGTTTGTCAGCATTGATTATGATGATATTTCCACACAGGTATTAACGGATATTTATGATGTGAATGAGCGCATGAGTGAGCTGGATAACATTCTGAATCTGTTTGCCGGTGAATATTTATTTTTCTCTGCGCTGAAGCAGAATCAGGAGCTGGAGCTGCTGTATGACCTCAATGACAGCACCAGCAAAAAGGACAGCTATCTGGAAAGTATTGATGATAAGCTGATCAATCTGTGTATTCAGGATATCAATGCGGCAATCGGTATCCATCTGAATACGATTCGTTCCGTTATGCTGAAGCAGGTTTATGATCTTTTGTATCCGATTCTTCAGAATAAACCGATTTGTAAAAATGAAAATCTGCTGTATGGCTTACTGCTGCATGTATCCAATTCCATCAGCCGCATTCGCAGCGGAAATCAGGAGCTTGGCTTTCGACGGGCAGAGTATCGCATTGCCAAGCAGGAGGATTATGACTGCGCACAAAGCATCGTTGCACACATTCATGCACATCAGGAGCTAAAGCTTCCTGCGGAGGAAACAGATTATATTGCCACCTATCTGTATCTTTCCTCACAATGGATTGACAGTAACTATATACAGCTGCTGATTATCAGTGTGGATAATGATACAGCAAAGGAGTATGCGGATTATTTGAACAGCCTGTCCTTCAAATCTGAAATCCACTTCCTCCGTCTGCATTCGCAGACCTCCCATGAAAAGAATTGCAGGCTGATTGCCGATACGATGCATTCGATCAATCGCGGGAAGGGTGTTGTGATTGCCACAGACAGCAGTGCAGTTACAGCAAGTGAAGCCATACTGAAAAAGCTGAGTGATGTCGCGTTTACCATCGTAGGTGATATCAGTGTAAAAACGCTGATGGCGATTGTGGAAAAGATGGAATCACTCGGCTCCACGTTAAGCTCCATCCAGTATTTCCGACAGGATCATACATCGGATGCGGCAAGTGTAAGTGAAACGGAAACACATGCACAGGAGCTGCTGAATGATATCACAAACAAGGTACTGTCTGAGTCACTGGTATTTCTGAATCCGCACAAGGTCTGTCAGTCTTTATTTAATGTATTGATCAATATTCTGCATGATTTGAATATTTCCTATACGGATGATTTGTTGATTAAGTTCATATTCCACAGTGGATTTATGATCGAGCGCTGCATACGAAAAGAGCCCCTGTCCTATCCAAAGGCCAGAGGCATCATCAATCAGTATGATCAGATGTATTATATAATGGAGAAGAATTTTGAGATCATCTCTGAAATTTTCAACGTGACGATTCCTTCTTCCGAAATGGCGATGATTATGGAGATATTCCTGCCATATATGTAGGATGTGTTTGCTTATTCTATCAAGCGTTCCATCATGAAAACAAGCAAGGTCAAACGAAAGGTGAACCTAAAAGCAGCGGTGAAAAAGCACCATGTAGGAATTG
The DNA here is from genome assembly GCF_024463855.1 of Clostridium sp. DFI.1.208. Classification (NCBI taxonomy): domain Bacteria; kingdom Bacillati; phylum Bacillota; class Clostridia; order Eubacteriales; family Clostridiaceae; genus Clostridium; species Clostridium sp. DFI.1.208. Next base: position 40,879 of record NZ_JANGCA010000011.1, read on the forward strand.
CGGCTCACTACTGCTGTATCCTAAGGACGTATGTGATGTGATGAAATATATGAACAAAAGGCTGCCGCCTTTACGAAAGACTATAAAAATAAATCCCCTTATAGGTCTTTATTTCCATCAACAGCTTTTCTGACATCGCCAAACACTCGTTCGTGCGAATATCGTTCCTCACTTGTTTCCGCAATACGATCAGCCTCATCCAGCTTGGTCTCTACAAAATCTGTAAGACCTGCATACCGTTCCAGACTCATAACCACCATTGTACCATAGCCGTTCTTTGTAAGGTAAACGGGTTCCCCACCATTTACAATCTCTTCAATTTCAGAGAATTTATTTCTCAAATCAGAAACAGGACGAATTTGTATCATATCAATCTACTCCTCTCTATTTTGTTATCATAATTTTATCATAACTTTATCATAATAACAATATAAAAAGTTATTTCTGTATGGTATCATCAACCAGTGTAACACAGTTCGGATGCAGCCATAGCAGAGATGCCGGCGTTGCGGTTGTTATTCTCTGACTCATAAATGCCTGATAAGCAGCTTCCTTTCGTTCACCGCAAACCAGCATAAGTATCTGCCTTGATGTAAAAATCCCCTGCAGTCCTATCGTCAAACCTCCCTTAGGCTCAAAGCCCTTTACCATATCGTGTGTTTTTGTTTTCTCATCCAGCTCTGCATAATGTGCGTTCAGTGTAAGGAAATCCGCAGGCTCATTCAATCCGAGATGTCCGTTCATTCCCAATCCGAGAATCATGACATCGATCGGATGTTCTGATAAAAATGCATCCATCCTATCCAGCTCCTGCTTGATATTGGCAGCATCGGATACAAATTCAACGACCGCTTTTGGCTGCATATACAGCTGATCCAGCAAATGCTCCTTGATAAAGGTTGTGCATGTACAGGCTGCCTGCGGCTCTACTCCATACCATTCATCCAGCTTTACGAATGTGATTTCGGACAAGTCGATTCGTTCCCTGTTCACCGCCTCACATACCAGCTCATACATCCGCGCCGGAGAACTTCCGGTTGCAAGACAAATTACTGCATCCGGTTTCTTACGCAGTGTATCCAGCAGCAAATCCGCAGCCTCTTTTGACATTGCTTCATAATTCTTTGTATGTATCAGTTTCATAACTACCTCCAATTTTTGAAAAAAGCTATCCGAAAGTCTTGTATGGATAGCTTTATTTTATCATATTTTAAACAAGTCCGACCCATGCTCCCAGAATGGAAAGCACAATAATGGATACAATCAGAACGATTGGATTCGCCTGTTTCTTTTTCAGCAGCCAGAACAGCAGCAGGGTAACACACATTGGCAAAAAGTTCGGGAAAATACGATCGAAGAACTCAGCCTGTACTGCAACCTCGATACCACCGTCTACCTTAATGACTGGCAGTAGGTTGATGGTAACATAGGAAGCAATCAGTGCACCGATTACGGTGATACCCAGAATTGTTGCGGAATTGGCGATCATATCAGAGTTCTCTGTAATGATATCAATAGAGCGTGTTCCAAGGGTATAGCCAAGACGGGTCCAGACTATACGCAGAATCCAGATAACCACATAGGTTGCAAAGAAAATAATCGGTCCCAGAACGGATCCCTGAGATGCAAAGGAACAGGAGATACCTGCAACGATTGGCAGAATTGTGAACCAGAAGATTGCATCACCGATACCGGCGATTGGTCCAAACAGAGCCAGCTTCAGACCCTTGATTGCATCACGGGTTCCTCCACCTTCCTCCAAGGACATCATCAAGCCCATCAGAAAGCCGACAAGATTTGGATGTGTGTTAATAAATTCCAGATTATCTGTCATCGCGGCAGACAGCTTTTCCTTATCGTCTCCGTATACCTTTTCCAGAGCAGGCAGCATTGCCCATGTAAATCCACAGGCCTGCATACGTTCATAGTTGAAGGATGCCTGCAGGAAGGAAGAACGTATACCAAGCATTGTAATATCATGTTTTGTTAATTTCTTAGATGCCGACATTCGTGTCACCTCCAGTTATCCCTGCGTTTTTCACAGCTTCTTCAATTTCGTCTTTTCTCTGTTTCACACCAAAGAAATCAATCAGTGCAAATACGGTACCAAGCAGCGCTACCGGCAGCAGGTTCGGCATTTCGCAGAAGCATGCCATCAGGAAGCCTGCGATAAAGTATGGTGTGTATTTTACCTTCATCATAACACGCAGCAGCATAGCGAATCCGACAGCCGGAAGAATTCCGCCGGCAACCTCAAGACCGTGTGTGATAACTGCAGGCAGTGCGTTTACGAAGTCTGCCATTGGCTGCTGTGCAACATAGGTACACAGGAATGCCAGAGCCCCATAGGTCAGTGAAATAATCGTCATGGTTGTGAAGTTGATGCGACGGATACCCTTAACATCAGCTTCAGCAGCACACTTGTCGGCTTTTCCCATAAAGAATGAGAATGCGGAATAATAGAACAGAATGACATACTGTCCCAGGAAAGAGAATGGCAGGCAAAGACCCAGTGCAGCTTTTGGATCACAGCCGGTTGTATACGCAAGTACCGTTCCCATCAGACCTGCGAATACAGGGTTTGGCGGCTGTGTTCCACCGGCCGGTGTCAATCCTGCGAATGCAAGCTCGATCAATGCTCCAACCTTCAGCCCCAAGGTAATATCACCCAAAATTAGTCCCGTCAGTGTCGATACGATCAACGGACGGAAGATAAAGAACGCTTCGAGGAAGAAATCAAGACCGACGATAATCGTCATAATGGTCAGTAGGATTCCCTGTAAAAGTGTAATCTCCATATTACTTTCATCTCCTTTTCAGTTTTGGCTATTCAATAGCGGATTTCGAATCACCCGGTACATCCTGTGCATACACATTGATGCCCTTTGATACCAGATACTTTAAATCATCCATGTCTTCATCATCGACATAGACCTTCTTTGTCATAGCGCGTTTCCCTTCGGAGAAATGCATGTTTCCCACATTTACCTCCTTCAGATCAACACCGGCCTCCACCAGACGGCGGACATCCTTCGGCGTACGGCATACGATAAAGATTTTCTGTTCCGGTGCTGCCTTGCCAATGATGGCTGCCGTTTTTTCAATACTGAAGAAACGAATTCCCACACCGGATGATTTTGCTGTGACACTCATCAGTGACTGCTGGATTCTGTCCTCAGCAGCAGTGTCATCCGCTACCACTATCAGATTGGCTCCCAGCGTCTTTGTCCATGTGACCCCAACTTGTCCATGTACCAGACGGTTGTCAATTCTTGTTAATAGAATATTCGGCATATATTCCACCTCCATTCACTTATTATCTAGCAAGAAACGTGCCAACTTTCTGTCGCAGCACGTTTCGCTTGATTTATTTAGGATTTTTAAAGTAATTCAGCACATAGAGTGCTTCGGGCGCCGGAAGTTCGACACTATATCTCATTTCCACGCCACTAAAGGCATCCTTGACCTTATCTACACGCTCCTTCTTTCCCTCCATAGCCTTTTCCATGCCTTCCACATGCTCGATTCCCTGTTTCAGAATCAGGCGTTCGATCAGACAGCTGATATGTACATACAGACCGACCTTGCGGGTCGCGTCCAGCTCCTCATTCAAATCCTCCTCCAGGTTTTCCACAATTTCCTCCACATCGTCGATAATCTTCTCCCCATTCAAAATGGTAAGATGATTCACGATATTGGACAGCGTGAAATTCTTCGTAATGTTCTGATTAAACGCCTCCAGATCCGCAGCCCCCAGATATCGCTGCATCAGCTGTTCCAGAACACCGATTTCATCGTTCATCATGACACTTTCAATCGCCATAAATGGAATACCGCTTACCTTGGGATCCAGCGTACCGACGATCAGCTCCACCTGATATCGGTTGAAAATAGAATCACGGTTTCCGTTTTCCACCAGCTGCTGGTAATTATAGGGGATGATTTCCAAATCGATTTTGCGTGGCAGGGAGCCCTCCAGCAGCTCACTGATTTTCTTTGCTGCACCAAAGCCGGTGGCACAGATGGACAGAATGGCAGACTTTTTCTTTCTGCTTTTCAGATAATGTGTGGAAAGCTGATGATGCTCCTTCACCAGCTGTAGTATTTCCTCCACACGCTTTCCCTGCATGATGTAGTTTCCAACCTCCAGTGCCATGGCGGTGGATACATTGTTGATCAGTGCAATATTATAATCGGACATCGGTTTAATTCTTGTATAGATTTCTTCCAGACTTCCCATATCCACCAAAAAAATCAGTTCGTGTATGGTTCCCTTGCGCTTCAGATAATCATCCGCCAGCTGCGCCACCTTATCGATGGTAATGTTGATTTCCATATCAATACCGTCAAACACATACTGCCCCAGCATACGATTCGCCGTATCCGCAATACTGCTTGCGGTAGAGTAGCCATGGCACAGGATCACGCCGACACAGGAGCTGACCTCTTCATTCTGATACCCTGCAAACGCGATAGCAATAATCACCAGCAGTAAATCATCCAGCTCCAAATCCAGATTCAGCCGTACATTTTCCACAATTTCCTCTGCAATGTGGAAGATTCTCGGCATTCGTTCCTGCACCTCCGCTACCAGCGCTTTTACCGTTTTCTGATGCGCACTGATCCACACATTGGCATCCGTTGCACATTTGGAATATTCAACAAGGATACGCGAATAGATTTTGATTTCGTTATTCGGTATATTGATGGAGTATTTATTCATGACGATGGAATAGATTTTATCCAGCAGCTTTAGCAGGTATGCCTCACTCGTATTCTTCTGATAGCGGTTATGGAACATGACATAGTCGATATAGCTTTGTATGAGAATCGCTGTTTTTTCCATATAGGCAGGAAAGGCATTTGTCGAGGTCTGATATCCCTCATACTGCGTGACCAGCTGACTGTACAGATGCAGCAGCGGGGATGCCTGATTCAGCGACCCCTTTAGCCGCTCGATTGGTATCATAGCCTCCTGCATGCCATGGGTGGAGGATTTCAGCTGCACGGAGGTCAGGGAAGGAAAGATATAATCCGGTAAATCGGCTACCTGTATTTTCAGCTTTGGCTCCCCCTGATGGACAAGGAAGGAATTTGCACAGGCTGCCTTGATTGCATTTTTCAATGCCCCGACATTGCCGATAAACTCAAAATCCATCAGACTCTGATAGGCGAGGTTGCTGATGAGGATTTCCTTGCCGAGACGTTTGCTTTCCTTTGTGAAGATCGTATAAATCAGCTCCCGCTTTTCAATCAGCGGACGATCCTTTAATGCTGGAACGGTGATTGTTATCGGTATTCTTCGCAGCAGAGTCTTCAACAGAACATTCTGCGGGTCCTCCGTTGTTGCGAAAACAAGACGGCATTTGGAATAATACCAGTTTTCATTGTCACCGACCTTATGATACATTCCCTTATCCATAAAGAAAAACAGCTTTTCCTGACATTCCGCCTTGAGGCAGTGCACCTCATCCAGAAATAAAAGTCCGCCATCTGCCAAAGAAATCAGCCCCGGGTTATCCTCATCCGCACCAGTATAGGCACCCTTCACATTTCCAAACAGATTGGTTGTCAACAGCTCCGGATTATTGGCATATTCCGAGCAGTTTACCGCTACGAATTTCTTGTTTTTTCCGATGATATTCTGATTCACCGCATATTCATACATCATTGCCGCAATCATACTTTTCCCCGTACCTGTCGGACCGTTGATGAGTATTGGAAGACCACCCGGATAGGATACTGCCGCCTTGCAATGCTCAACTACACTGGATAGAGAATTGTTACAGCCGATCAGCTGTTCAAAATCCTGGGCGTCACCTACCAGCTCCTGCTCAAACTGTTCAAAGGAATCAAAGCTGTATTTTGTAACGATACCGCTTCGTTTGTTTTCCACAACCTCGCGAACAAAAAAGTATACCGGACGGGAATTGATTTTGATCACATCCTTGGTTTTCACCTTCTCATTCAGATACTGGGATACCGTATTGCGACTGATATTCAGTGCATCTGCAATACTGGCTGCTGTAAATCGCGTGTGCTCCTCGATGGCATACTCCTCACAGCGTTTTTTCAATTCTTCAAAAACGATTTCCTTCATTGCGTTGCGCCTGCCTTTCCATTCTCTACATGCAAGTATACAAAAGCGAAGACCATTTACCTTCTCCGCTTCATTGTTTCATAATCAAGCTCACTGAACTTCTCAACAGCTGATCCGGGAACATCCTGATAAAATACCTCCGTCCCCTGTGAAATCATATAATTTATATCCTCAATATCCAGCTGTGTAAGATATACCTTTCGATTGAATGCAACTCTTCCCTTTTCATAATGCATATTACCGACATTAACGCGCTTTAGTTCAATTCCCGCTTCCACCAGCAGTCGTGCTTCGTGGGGGGATTGTACAACAACGAACAGCTTTTGATGACTTGTGTTGTCATTGTATGCCCGGATGAAGTCATTCACCGTATAAAAGCGGATTTGGCGGCTTGCGGCGGAGGCAACACTCTGCATCAGCTTCTGCGCAAAGCTGCTGGCAGCTGTCAGATTATCCACGACAACAATCGTGTCGATATTCAAGGTACTTCCCCATGTCAGACCAACCTGTCCATGGACAAGCCGGTTGTCAATTCTAGTCAATTCAATTCTTGCTTTCATATGAACCACCTCATTTCTTTCATTTTAACCCATTTTTCAAATAAATGATATCCTAAAAAAAATTATAATACAACCGCCGCTATAAATGCTGTAAATTCTTTACAGTAACGGGAAAGACCATCGTATCAAGACATCCGGTATTATGCACTGGAATCACTGCAGTCTGTGCCTGTGCCAGAACAGGGCTTTGCATAAAAAGCATATCTATAACAGAATATGATGTTTCCATAACCTGTTCCGGTATTCCTACTCACTTCTATTACTATTCTTTTTATTAGAATCCCCGGTTCAGGCAGCAGCCGTTATTTATCTAAGCGATGTATCTGCATATCCCTGCACAGAAAAAAAGACATACTGTCTTACACAATATGCCTTTTCATGTTCTTATGGATGCAGCTGAGCGTACAGCTGACAATAGGTTTCCGCACTCTTTGCCCAGCTGACATCTGTATTCATCGCATTGCGGACAAGTATCTTCCAGTCTTCCTTGCGATTGTAATAGACATCAATGGCATTGTACATCACCTGAAGCATTTCATCAGAATTGTAATTTGCGAAGCTGAAGCCGTTACCGGTCTTTTCAAACTCGTTATACGGTGTTACCGTATCCTTCAGACCTCCGGTTTCACGTACCAGCGGCAGTGTACCGTAGCGCATGGAGATCAGCTGTGAGATACCGCATGGTTCAAACAGGGATGGCATCAGGAACAGATCACATGCGCCATAAATGCGGTGTGCCAGAGAATCATTGTATCCCTTGTAGAATGCAATTTTCCCCTTGTTTCCTGCTTCCAGCTGCACCATCTTTTCCTCAATGCTCGCCTCTCCGCTTCCTAACACAGCAAGCTGAATCGGCATAGCACAGATTTCAGAGAGCTTTTCCATCATCAGATAGAAGCCCTTCTGCCAGGTAAGACGGGATACCACACCGATCAGAAGTACATTCTGATCTACAGTGAGACCAAGCTCCTTCTGCAGCGCTTCCTTATTTAACGCCTTGGCTTTCTTCACATTCACCTTGTTGTAGTGATATGGAATTTCCGGATCATTCTTCGGATCCCAGTATTCGATATCAATACCGTTTGTGATTCCCCACAGGTCATATTTACGGATATTCAGCACCATTTCCAAATGCTCACCATACTGCGGTGTCAGAATTTCCTGTGAATATGTAGGGGAAACCGTTGTCACCTTGTCCGCATACAGAATACCGGACTTCATGAAACTGATTCCGCCGTCGTAGCGCACATTCCCGTTATCATAGATTCGATAATCCAGTCCCAGACAGCTGTCCAGCATTTCCACACCGAAGTTGCCCTGATAAGCCAGATTGTGAATCGTATAAACAAAGCGGATATTGCGGTAGCGTTCATCAAAGCTGTGACCTTCCTTGCACATAGCCGGTATCATACCGGTATGCCAGTCATGACAATGCATGATTTCCGGGAAGTAGTTCAGCTGATTGCACATTTCAATGACAGCCTTCTGGAAATAAGCAAAGCGTTCTCCATCATCAATATGTCCATACATTTCTTCACGCTCAAAGTATCCCTTGTGCTCTACAAAATAGAATTTAACATCCTTGCGCATCGTTGACCAGATATTTACCGGTACCTCATGATACGCAATACTCACGGAAAATTGAGCCTCCAGCGTAAATTCATGGTGAAACTTCTGCGCAATTTTCAGGTACAGCGGCATGATAACACGCACCTCATGACCCTTTTTTGCCAGCTCGTTCGGCAATGAGCCGATTACATCTGCCAGTCCTCCGCTTTTAATAAAGGGAAGACCCTCGGCAGCAACCATCAATATTCTTGCCATTAAATTTTATCATTCCTTTTCACGTACAGTGGAGTGTCGGCAAGTCCCAGCAGTTCTTTTTTACGAACGATTCTTGCTTTCTTATCCACTACTACATTTTCAATGTGCACATCTTCACCGATCATAGCACCCGGAAGGATCACACAGTTTTTCACAACTGCCCCCTTCTTGATAATCGCACCACGTCCGATGACACTGTTTTCAATATCACCCTCTACCAGACATCCGTTGGAAACCATACTGTTTTTCACACTGACACCTGAATAGTACTGTGTAGGGCAGGAATCGTTGGTTCTTGTATAAACCGGCCAGTCTGTATGGAACAGATCCATCGCCTTATCATAGTCCAGCAGATCCATATTGGCATTGTAGTAGCTCTTAAAATCATTGATACATGCCACAAAGCCACGGTGTGCAACACCACGGATGTCCAGCTCCGCACACTCATCGTTTACGATATCACGGAACCAGTACAGAGAAGAGATATTCGCTGCTTTCTTTACCAGATCCATGAACAGCTCCTTACTCAGGATATAGGTTTCCAGAGAAATTGTTCTGGATTTGGAGTTTCCGCGGTTCTTTTCCAGAGAAAGAACACCCTTCTGCTTGTTCAGATTCACAACATCGCAGTTTACGAAGGATTCCTTCGCATTATCCACATTCTGATACAGCATGGTGATATCCGCACCGCTTTCAATGTGGGCATCCAGCAGGGCACTGAAGTCCTGACGGAAGACAAAGTGGCTCGGTGTCAGAACAACGTAAGGATAATTGGCATCCTCGATTGCCTGCATATTGTACATATAAGAGTTAATATCATTGCTGTAGAAATCATTTTCATCCATGCTCTTTGCCGGCAGGATGTGCAGCTTTCCACGCTTGGAATTAATGTTGTAATGACGTCCGGTTCCCAGATGCTCCAGAAGAGATCTCGGATTCGTTTTTACAAATACCTTGATATGATTCACACCGGAATTACTCAGATTAGAAATTGGAAAGTCGACCAGACGATATCTTCCCAGGAATGAGAAGGCGGATACCGGGCGATAATCCTGCATACCTTTGACCTGTACATTAGGTCCTTCATAATTTACAATACCAATTGCATTGCACATATTACTCACCCCTCACTCTCTTGCTAATCAGTTCGATTTCTTCACTGTTTGGATCACCTACGACAGCACCGGCATCAATCTTGACACCCTGCATGACGATGGCACGGTGAATGACGGCACCCTCGCCGACCTCCACATCCGGTAACAGTACCGAATCGTTGACCTTCGCATTTTTTGAAACCTTTACGTTCGTGAACAGGACTGAGTTGTTGATTTCACCATTGATGACACATCCCTGGTTGATATACGCATTATCCACCTTACCGTCTGGTCCGATATAATGCGGAACGGTTGCTACATCCTCTGTATAAATCTTCCAGTTTGGATCATTCAGGTCTAGCTCGTTGTTTTTGCTCAGCAGGTCCATGTTTGCTTCCCACAGGGAATCCACAGTTCCTACATCCTTCCAATAGCCTTTGAATTTCCATGCATACAGACGCTTGTTCTCCGCAAGCATGGCAGGAATAATATCCTTACCAAAGTCATGGTTGCTGTTTGGATCATCCATATCTGCGACCAGCATTTTTCTCAGCTGCTTCCAGTTAAAGATATAGATACCCATAGAAGCAAGATTGCTCTTCGGGTGCTCCGGCTTTTCCTCAAATTCCACGATACGGTCTGTTTCATCCGTATTCATAATACCGAAGCGGCTTGCTTCCTTCATCGGTACCGGCAGTACGGCGATCGTTGCATCGGCATCGCATGCCTTGTGGTGGGAAAGCATCTTGGAATAATCCATCTTGTAAATATGATCTCCCGACAGAATCAGAACATACTCCGGATTGTTGCTGTCGATGAAATCGATATTTTGTGAGATTGCATCTGCAGTTCCGCGATATACGTCAAACGCTGCTCCGTCTTTCTCACGAGGCGGCAGTACGTATACACCACTGTCTTTTGCATCCAGTCCCCAGCGCTGTCCAGCTGCTGCATAGGAATTCAGCAATACACTCTCATACTGTGTCAGTACACCGACGACGTTGATGTTGGAGTTGGCACAGTTGCTCAGCGGGAAGTCGATAATTCGATATTTCCCTCCGTAATACACTGCAGGTTTTGCAATCTTCTTGGTCAAGGCATACAGTCGTGTTCCTCGGCCTCCGGCTAGTATCATAGCCAGCATGTTGTTTTGTCTCATGTAAATCCCCCCTTAGGAATTTTTCTATATATTAAGTATAATGATTTTTAACATAAATTTCCACCCTTTTTGTAAGAAAAATGAACTTTATGTATGCGTTTTCAGCTTTTCAGGCAGAAATGACGCCAAAAGCAAAAACACGCGGAAAAGTCAAGTCAAAATTTCATTGATTTTTTACAGGTTTTCATGAAATTTATGCTCAATCTTATACTCGCATGTTCATTATATTATCGTATGTGGCAGATTATTCCAAGAAAAACAATCTGCCAAATACTTCCTTTTTCAGACAAAGTCGTACATGTTGAGAAGGTCATCAACCGTTGTGTTCTTTCTTTCTTCCCCTTCCAGCACCTTGACGATTTTCCCTTCATTCAGAATAATCGTCTTGTTGCCGTATTCCAGTGCCTGCTTCATGTTGTGCGTAATCATGAGCGTAGTGATATGGTTTTCCTTCACAATCCTCTGTGTGATATCCATAACAGAGGCTGCCGTTTTCGGATCCAGTGCCGCCGTATGTTCATCCAGCAGAAGAAGCTTCGGTGTGACGATGGTAGACATCAGCAGTGTCAGAGCCTGCCGCTGTCCTCCACTCAGCAATCCCACGGTTGTAGAAATGCGATCCTCCAGTCCAAGTCCCAGCTCCTTCAGCTTTTCGATAAAGAAGCTTCGATCGCCTTTTTTTATTGCCCGGCTCAGCGTTGTTCGCTTACCGCGACTGTATGCCAGCCCCAGATTCTCCTCAATGGTCATATGCGGCGCCGTTCCTTTTAAGGGATCCTGAAACAGGCGTCCGATTTCTCTTGCACGCTTATATTCGGGATAGGCTGTAATATCCTTTCCATCCAGAAGAATCGTTCCGGAATCACTCATAATGGAACCGCTGATTACATTCAGAAGCGTGCTCTTTCCGGCACCGTTGGTCCCCAGCACACTGATAAAGTCACCATTCTCCACATGGAAGGACAGATGGTCCAGAGCCTTTCGCTCATTGACGGTATTGGCGTGAAAGGTTACGCTGATATCCTTTAAATCAAGCATGCGATCCCCTCCTTCTCTTTTTCAGATGCGGCAGTGATATTGCCAGTGCCACAAGCGCTGCGGAGAACAGGTTCAAATCACTTGCCCCGATTCCCAGCTGCAGTGCTACGGTCAGAATAAACCGGTAGACGATTGCGCCTACAACAACAGCCGCAAATTGAAAGCCCAGTGTTTTTCTGCGGATAAATGCCTCACCGACAATGATGCTTGCCAAACCGACAACCATCATACCGATTCCACCGCTCACATCCGCAAAGCCCTGATTCTGTGCAAACACCGCACCACCCAGCGCCACAAGCGCATTGGCAAGTGCGATTCCCATGATTTTCATCAGGTCTGAGTTGATGCTGCTGGCACGTACCATCGCCTCATTGTCACCGGTTGCCCGCAGACTCATACCCAACTGTGTTTTCAAAAACAGATAAAGCAAAAGGATCAGAAGAAGGAGGAGACCGGCCACCACAACGCCATAGGCATGATCACCTAGCAACGCTATCAGCGGTGTGAAAATGGTCTTCTTACCGAACAGGGAGACATTCGGCATTCCGCTCAGAATTTTCAAATTGACAGAATACAGGGCTGTCATTGTCAGAATGCCGGCCAGCAGGGACTGCACCTTGCATTTGGTCTGCAGCAGACCGGTCACCAGCCCTGCAAGGCCTCCTGCGATAAACGCCATCAGCGTACCGATAAACGGATGTCCGTTCATTGCAAATACGGCAGATACCGCACATCCGGTTGTAAAGCTCCCATCGATCGTCAGATCGGGAATATTCAAAACGCGGAAGGAAATAAATACCCCCAGCGACATGATGGAAAATATCATGCCCAGAATTACCGCATCCTGTATGGTTGACAATGCCATAACCTTCATCCTCTCTTCTTCAATACTGTACCTTGTATCGTCTGCTTCATACATGTAGTATTCTATCCAGCCCTAATACAGCCTCTCGTTCAGCTTTTTCTTGCAGCCTTATCACTTATTCCTACATATCCGATACCGTATCATCCGATAACCTGTTCGTATAGTATTTTAAACAGCCGCTTCTTTCTTAAATGTGAAGTTCCTATACATACGATTGCTTTTCTCATATATATCCTTACGATAGTACACATTTTTTGTTTCTTTCATGCCGCATGCTTACATCATAACCAGATTCTTGCTGTTTTTCACATCCTCTGGAAGCTGAATACCAAGTGCTTCCATCGTTTTCTCATTGACATAAATATTCAGATTATCCTTGAAGACCTTAACCGGCAGATTTTTCACATCCTCGCCCTTCAGAATTTTATCTGTCATTCTTGCTGTTTCCTTGCCCAGCTCTGTGTAATCAATCCCTACCGTCGCAAAGCCGCCGTCGCTTACCATAGAATCCGCCCCTGTATATACCGGAACCTTTTTCTTGTTTGCTGTTTCCACAAGTGCACTCATAGAGCTTGCCACCGTGTTGTCATTCGGTGCAAAGATCGCATCGCATTTATCGGTAAGCACACTGACTGCACTCTGAATCTCCGTGATATTTGCGCCGCTTCCCTCAACCAGCTTGATATCGTGTTTTTTACAGAATTCCTTCGCCTTTGCCAGATTGCTTACGGAATTTGCCTCCGAGCTGTTGTAAATAAAGCCAAGTGTCTTTAATTCCGGGTCTACCTTCAGTGCAAGGTCCAGAATCTGATCAACCTGAATTTCATCGCTTGTTCCGGTGATGTTGTTATTCGGTTTCTTTAAATCATCCATCAGACCTGCCCCTACCGGGTCGCTGACAGCGGAGAATACGATTGGAATATCCTTGCTGTATTTCGCTGCCGCCATGGCCGTTGGTGTTGCAATCGCCACGATGACATCGCTTTTGTTTCCTGCAAAGGTTGACATGATAGAATTCAAGGTATTCTGCTGTCCGCCGGCATCCTTGAAATCCAGCTTGATATTTTCTCCATCCTTATATCCAAGCACTTCCATTTCTGCCTTGAAGCTGTCACGAATTGTATTCAATGATTTATGCTCCACAATCTGCGCTACAGATACCACCGGAATTTTTTCCTCGGTCTTCGCATCCTCCTTGCTTCCACATCCTGTTAATACGCCTGCACATAATAGAAATGCCGCTGCTGCCTTACATAATTTTTTCATAATCTGTTGTCCTCTCTTTCATTGTGTTGGTTTGTTTCCTTTGTTTATATGACGTCTGTTTTCCCTTATGCCATCGCCATTCCTCTGTGCCTTGTAACACAATGACCACCTCCCTTATATAAAAAAGCACCCGTCCAAAAGTCTGTTGACTTCAGGACAGATGCTGTTAGGTTCATCTGCGGTACCACCTGATTTGATCGTTCCATTCATAGGGAACCATCCTCTCATCAAAATGCTGACACATTTCTAGCCCTGTAACGTAGGCCTACGTCTTGGATACTGAGCTGCGCCGTTCACCTTGCCCTCCAGAGTCCATTTACAAAACTGCATCTCTGCCGCGATTCCACCATCCGCGTGCTCTCTATAAGCGCATCTTTCTGCTTGATCTCTCTGTCTTTGGTTTCCTATAGGATACACCTCTTCTTTTTGCTTGTCAACACTTTTTCTGAAATTTTACATTTTTTATTCTGAAAATATTTTCATCATTTGCAAGGATTTCTCCAGCAGCTTCTTATAGATTGCCCTTTGCTTATATGCGATCAGATGAATGTGCTGTCCCTGGGTAGAATGACTGCATGCACAGCGGCTTCCTGATCACGGGTGATGATCCATTGGGGATAACGGCATCCTGTCTGTATTGCCTAGCCGCGGTTCTCTTGTGCTTTCCCATACAGATGAAATCCATTCCATAGCTGCAATGCGGCAGCTGCAGCAGTGACACTGAAGATGGCTGCCGATTCCTGCATATATGCCTCTTTACAGGAAATCGCCGTCAAAACACCGCAGATAACGGAAAGGATACCGGTCAGCAGCAGCTGTTTCCAGCCGATTTCCATGTATTGCAGGCCATGAATTCTCGTATCGTAATACACGTTTTCCAGAAGCTGCAGGATAAAAACAAGTGGCAGCGCAATCCACCATAGGTTATATGCGCCGCTAAACCAGGGAAACAAAAGAAAGCCGGGAATGCTCAGCATGCATTGGATACACCCCAGCAGCAGAAAAGGCTTTTTGATATATACATACGGACACATTTCGTTTGTATATTCTATTTCTGCCTCCTCATGGTGCATACGCCTGCGAAGGACTGTACGCTGGTTTTGCAGGCGCACCATCTGCATATCGATTTCATGAATCAGCTGCTCATATACCTGTGGTGCATATTCATCCTCTATAAGAATTGCGCGGATTTCCCGTATATGCAATCCCATCTGGCGCATGGAATGAATTTCACGCAGTGTTTTCAAACAGCCTTCATCATAATCGCGGTAGCCGTTTTCCAGCTTCCCCGGTTTTACAAAGCCCTGATCCTCATAATACTGTACAGCCTTCTTACTAAGACCGCTTTTCTCCATAACCTCTTTCAGCAGCATTTCTCTATCCTCTTTCCGGCCTTTTAGATGCCGTCACGTTTACATAACAGGTAATCCTTTTTAGCTTCCTGCATGTCATGCTCAAAACGCATACCTGCACATTACATCCCTTCCCGTTTTTTTTCGAATTCTCTTTCCCTGATATTCTATAGCAGTGACGCTCGCAGAACAAGCCCTTTTCTGCGTATTCCTATAAGTTTTAAGAGCGTTCCTGTATTTTTTATGAAGCAGCGGCAGTTCGTCGAATAAGCGATGAAGCAACGCTCTGCTTATTTTGTATGTGCTTTATAAAGGATGAAAAAAGATGCACACTTTCCTTTTCTAAGCAAAGCATTGCATCCTTGTCAATAGCAGCATTTGCATACAGCTGCACCATTTGTTCTTCAATATGGGAATACGAGTAGAAAGGCCATTCCATCTGCTTCCTTTTCGGCGAAGATTTCCCCATTCATGCGCCGCATGATTTCCCGGCATATATAAAGGCCAAGACCGTTGCCCTGCTTTCCTTCGCTGTTGCTGGCACGAAAGAAGCTTTCAAAGATATGATGAAATTCAGTGTCATTCACTGTATTGCCAGTATTAAAAATACGAATCAGCTGGCAATAGTCCTCTTCATAGCACGATATTTCTATCCTTCCTCCATCTCCGTATTTCAAGGCATTTTCCATAATGTTTTCCACGACCTCAAAGCTGCGCTCCAGATCCCCCTTCAGCAGCAGGTTCTCATAGGGCTTTACCTCCAGCTCCATGCGCCGCAGACGCAATGGCTCGTTATAGGCGTGAACAGCCTTGTCAATCAGCTCCTTCAAATAGAATTCCGTGTTTTGAACCTGTATATCCAGTAGATCGTGACGGGACTGCTGCATGATTTCTTCTACATAATGCTCGATTTCCTTCCCCTTTTCCTGTATCTGATGAGCTGCCTGTACATTTTGTGCCTCATCCGTATACAGATGCTCCTCCAAAGCCCGCGCATACAGCTGAATGGTGTTCAGCGGTGTCTTAATATCATGTGATAGAGAAAGCAGCAGCTTCTTCTTTTCCTTTTCCAGCTCCAGCTGTCGCTTTCTGGAGGTATCCAGCGAATCCTTCAACTGTCCGATTCCCAGTAGGAAATCATGTGCATATCTGCTTTTTTCCTCCTTCACGATTCCCTTCCAATGCCCCTTCGCAAGCTCACCGGGAAGATCACGCACGCGATCAAAGGGCTTCAGCAGATGCTTTTTCAAATAGAGAAGCACGCTCAGCAGTACAGCGAACAAGGCGGCGAGTGACAGCTGTGTGCGCAGCAGCAAGCCTTTGGCATCCACAAGTGAGCGATGATAATCAAAGCGCAGATATCCTGTCAGCTGCTGCTCCTTGTAAATCGGCTCCACATGCATATCCTGATTATTGCCTTCTTCAAAAAAGGCGGAGGCTGCTTCCCGGCTTCCTTCCTTTGCGGACAGCCACTGCAGCTTTTCGATATGCGGATAGCTGTTCAGCGCGATATCCTTCTCTTTAACACCCTTTTCTACCTGCTGCAGAATACGATTGATTTCCACGCGATATGCATGGTCCTTGGTTTCCTCCATCTGCAATATACTCCACCCGAGAAAGATAGCGATGCCCAGATACAGCAGAAAACAGGAAAGGATCAGGAGATTATACTTCTTCAAAGCGATACCCCACGCCCCAGACTGTTTTGATCCGCTGCGGCTGTTTTGGATTCTTTTCTATTTTGTCACGCAGCATTTTGATATGAACGGTCAGTGTCTGCTGTTCACTGAAGCTGTCCATCCCCCATATGCTTGCGAAAATATATTCCTTGCGCAACGTCTTTCCAGCATTGGATACCAGCAGCGTCAGCAGCTCGAATTCCTTAGCGTTCAGCTCCAAAAGCCTTCCATCCACAAAGGCCCTGTGCTGTGCACGCGCAATGACCACACCGCAGCAGGATATGGTTTCCTTGCGATGCAAATCGGAGGTACGCTGTAAAACAGCACGTATCTTTGCGGCAAGTATTTGCGGGTCCACCGGTTTCTCGATATAATCATCCGCTCCCAGCTCATATCCGTTCAGCTGATCATTTCGATCCTTTCGAGCACTCATAATCAGTATCGGGACCGCTTTATGCTCCCGCACTTTTTTGCATACCGTAAAGCCATCCATATGGGGCAGCATGATATCCAGCAACAGCAGACGTACTTCCGCCTGTGCAAGATAGGAAAGCGCAGCCTCCCCGCTCTCCACATGGTGCACCTGAAAGCCATCCCGCTTTAAAAAGCTTACAATCAGCTGGGCAAGCTCCCGGTGATCCTCTACAAGTAAAATATCTATCATAGGCAATTACCATCCTAACGTTATCAGCCATTCATTTAATCTGCGCTCCCGCTTGCGTACATCCGCAGCCTCTTCCCATGCGCCAAGCTGCATTTCATCCCGGATATTTCCGTCTTCGATATATAACACCCGATCACAGCGTGAGGCTACCTTCATATCATGGGTTACCAGCAATATGCTTGTCCCTTCCTTATGAATCCGGTTCAGCTCCTCCATGACCTCATAGGAGCTCTGCTTATTCAAAGCACCCGTTGGCTCATCCGCAAACAGAATACGCGGATGATTGATCAGACTGCGGCAGATACAGGCCCGCTGTAATTGTCCTCCGGATACCTCATTCACATCGTTGTCCGCAATATCACTGATACCAAGCTTCTGCATGAGCTTTGCGGCGTAGGCGTTGATTTCTTTTCTTCCCTGCTTCGTCTTTCCCTTTACGGA
The DNA here is from genome assembly GCF_024463855.1 of Clostridium sp. DFI.1.208. NCBI lineage: Bacteria > Bacillati > Bacillota > Clostridia > Eubacteriales > Clostridiaceae > Clostridium > Clostridium sp. DFI.1.208. The sequence goes on from NZ_JANGCA010000011.1 coordinate 58,921, forward strand.
CTGATAGGCCGGTAAAATAATATTATCATATACGGACAGGTTTTTCAGCATATACATTTGTTGAAAGACAAATCCCATTTCCTCCAGGCGTAAATCACTGATTTCATTGCAGCTCATATCCGTAAGCTCCCGGTCAAAGAATTTCACACTTCCGGCAGTGGCGCTGTCCATCCCGCTGATCGTATACAGCAGGGTCGTCTTACCAGAGCCGGATGGTCCCATGACGGCGATCATTTCCTTTTCCTCCAGTGTCAGATTGACATTTCTCAATACGTTGTTCTGTCGTTTATTTACAATATATGTCTTACACAGATTACTTACTGTTATTCCACTCATAATAGCTTCCTCCTTATTCCATGTTGTTCATTTCACGTATGTGGATACGCTTGATTTTACCGGTAGCAAATATCGTTGCACACAGGATTCCCAGCAGCAGTACCCCTGGGTAAAGCAGATAGACCTGCAGCGGATCGATCTGGATACGCACATCAGCACCCATGATGGCGAAGATTGGCTCCAGCATAAAGCGGTTACTGAGCATGGACAGCGGAATTGCCGCAATCATGGAAACCAGCGCAACCAGAATCATACGAATCACCTGCCATGTTCGGATACTGCTGTTTCTGAACCCGACACTCTTCATCATGGCAATTTCACCCTTTTCGCGTACGATGAACAGCTTTTCCATCAGCAGTGTTATCAGCATGATAACCGCACAGAGCATGGCTGTCATCGGAAGCAGAAGCTCACTCAGAGATTCCTGAATACCGCCGATATTGCGATCGACAATTTCCTGCGCTGTATACCACTCATAATCAGGAAATTGTGTTTGAAGCGTATTCTTCAGCTCTTTTTGACTCTTATCTGTTTTCATATCAACATTGACATTCCAGTATTCAAACAGATCCAGCTCACTTAAATCCAGCGAGGCATTCAGGCGGGCACTTTTCCCAAGCTGCATATAATCGGAATAGCTTCCTGTAATGATGAAGGTATAGGGATTTCCATGAAACTCCGTCTCCACCCGATCCCCGATATGCCAGTTGTTTTCCTCGAGGATAAGCCGGGAGAAGGCGATTTCATTTTCTAGCACAGGAGCACTGCCCTCTTGGTAATCCAGATATTCCGGATTGCGCCCCTGGAGTTGTATGGACATGATCTTCGTATTCCCCTTTGTCCCGGGTGCGTGAAACGGTAAGAAATAAATGGAGGAGGCCGTCAGCGCAGCATCATAGCCCTTTTCTTTCATTTCCTGTTCCACACGCAGCATTCCCTTTTTCAGCTGCTTGGCGTTTTTATATGCGGAATCTGTCTTTCCTTCAATTTTCTTTATATAAACGGCACTGTCTGTATTCACAGTGAATTTGGATGCCATTTCACTGCTTTGCATGGTTTGGATGGTATTCAGCGGAATGGTTATCAGAACAAAGCTGATACAGAAGGTAACCAGCAGCAATGCATAGCGCTTCAGATGCGTCAGCATATCATTGATTCCCAGATAGGCAGGGACACGCAGATACTTCTGTTTGAACAAATACAGGGCTGATGCTTTCGCAAAGCTCTCTCCACTGTGACCACCGCGTATCGCAGATATTGCGGTTATCCGGTTCAGCTTTCGTGTGCAATTCAGACAAAACAGCATGACAAGTGAAATGATAACCAGCGTACAGAGAATATTTACATAGAAATTCACACTACTGTCCTCCATAATCATATTCACACTGACTCCTGCCACCATGACACGACTGATCGGCACACTGATCAGCAGTCCGAGGAACGCCCCGCTGCAGACAAGAAACGCATATTTCACAAGATACAGCCGCCGTATTGCTTTATCTCTCAATCCGATTGCCTTCATAATACCGATTTCACGGTATTCCTCTTCCATCGTAAACAGCAGTGTAAAGCGCAGAACCAGCAGTGCAATTAAAATTACGCAGATGCCAATCAGAATAAGCAGCGCTGCCAGAATCAGATCAAAGGAATAGATCATGGAATACATACTGCGGGAAACTGTATTTAAAACGGAGGGGAAGCTTTGCAGATTCTGTGCTTCAATAAAATCGGACATGGACGCTACATTGATAAAGTATAAAGAATAGGTCTGTTCACTGCTCGCTTTCTTAAATTCTCCATACATGTCTGAATTCATAAAGATTCTTGACATACCAACCATATCATTTCCAAACGCCGCATCCTTTACCACGGTTTTCAGAGTAAAGGTTTTATCCACGCCGCCTATTCGGATTCGCACCTTATCGCCGACCTTCAAATCGTTTTTATCCATCAAAAAGGCAGGCATTCCGATTTCATCATCCTGTAAATGAAGAGCATTTCCATCCGGATCAAAGCCCTTGCAATAGTCACTGCTTTCCTCGGACAGAAACAGACTAAGTCCTTCGGCATTAAATCTCTTTCCGCTCTCCCTATGCAAATTTGCCTGATCTACGGAGAGCATTTCCTGATAACCGTAATCCCTTACTCCCGGAGCCTTGGTTTCCATCCATTTCATTATTTTTTCTTTTTCACTCGGATTTACAGCCACCAGATTCACATCCGGTATATTCGCATAATCCATATAGTAATCCACAGAGGAGCCTACCACCAGAATATTGTTCACACTGCTCGCAAGAAATACAGTCGCAATGGTAATAAACAGAAACAGAATCAGATTGACACTCTTTCTATGCATTAAATCCTTTTTTAACATTCGTTTCAGCATTGCCGTCACACCCTTTCTACAAGCTAAGAATACCGCACGCTTTCTTAAAAAATCCTTAAATACAATAAGAAAGCGTTGTATTCATCGTAAGAATCATTTTCTTTCTTCTTCAGTCAGTTTCAAGCACCATTATTTCCAAAAACATCCATCCGCATTCATAAAGAAAGCAGAAGCCTTCAAAACCTCTGCGAATTTCATATCCTAGTAGCTAAGACTACCCTATTTCAGACAGATAGCGAATTCATTTTTTTACTGGCAGTATACAACAGTAATCGCTTCATCCCAGAAGTATCCTATTTATGATATAGAATACAACAGAAACCGCTTCATCCCGGAAGTATCCTATTTATGATATGGATTGTTGTTCTGTATCATAAAGGCACGATAAATCTGTTCCAGAACAAGAACTCTTGTCATCTGATGGGTAAAGGTCAAATCACTCAGCTTCCATTTCCAGTTACAGCGTTTATAGACATTTTCCCCAGGTCCCAAAGAACCTGCGATCACAAAGGTCAGATTGCTGGTCTGATAGGTCTGGAGCCGCTCCAGCTTTTGCGCAAATGCTTCACTATCCACCATTTCTCCCCATAAATCAAGCAGGATCACATATTCCTGTTCCTTTATTTTGGCAAGAATACGTTCCCCCTCCTTTTCTTTTACCTGCTTGTTCTGTGATTCGCTGTTGCTCTGCGGTGCCACCTCATCGTTTACTTCGATGATTTCCAGCTTTGTGAACGGCCGCAGCCTTTTTTCATATTCTTCAATCTGAGCACGCAGTGCCTTTTCCTTTATTTTTCCTACAGCAACGATTTTTATCATAAGCTCTCCCTTACTTCCTTCAGCAGTTCCAGCTTGCTTGTCAGCCATCTGCGGCGCAGTTTTTTAAACATTCGATATTCTGCGAGCACTTCAACAATACTGGATGCTGTATCCACCGCATTCACCACCCACGCTTCTTTGCAGGTAGGTGGTATAACGGTTAACGGCCACATATGCTTGCGAATGATTTCCTGTTCCCGTTCGCTGATTTGAAAATCACGCAGTGCATTTTGATTCGCAAAAAACGGGTGCCGGAAGCCGTGGAGTCTGTGCCAGTCCTCTGCCTCATGCCAGTCATACAAAAAATAGTCATGCAGCAGTGCCCCCCGTATCAAAGAACGCTCATCACAGGACATCCGTAGCTTTCTGATGAGTGTGAAGCTGTAATAGGACACAACGAAGCTGTGCTCCAAACAGCTAATGGACCCGTGCTGTATATATTTTTGCATATCCCATACACGGGCATCCTTCAACAAATCCTTTGCTATATCTAAAAATACCGGTAATTCCTCTGCTTGCATATTCCACCTCGCTATGGAATTTATTGTACCCTGTTTTTCATCAGAGTGCAAATATCAAAAGCCCTTCTTTTTCAGCTCCGCTACCATCTGTACATAGGTTTCCAATACATCAAAGCCCTTATAATCCTCTCTGGTCAGATCAATGATATTTCCGTGTGATATCCCCTTGTAGTGGCGGTTGGTAAAGGTTCCCTGAAAATCCCCCCATTTAGCGCTTTCCTCAGTTACCAGGCCATCGTTTTTTGCATCTACAAGGCGGATAAACAGATACGGAATAGTGAGCAAGAGGTGTGACCAAGCATGGTGCATCAGACTCATATAGCTCTGGTAATATACCTGTGGATCATCCTTCACGTCTTCATTGAATTGGGCACTCCATGTTGTTGTGAACTGGTGTGTCACTGTATAGAAATCCGGATGGAGATCCTTCATGCCAAGAAAGATCTTATCAAAAACAGATGCCAGCCAGCGATACAGCTTTTCCGGGGCATGCTTTATCAATACATCTACAAAGCGACAGCCGCGATGCGGTGTGGATATGGTTGTCAAGGAGGCGACATGTGCTCCCATTTGTCCCTTGGATATCGCATGACGAGCATCCAGACCACCCTTGGAATGGGCAATGATATTTACCTTATCACACTGCTCGATTGCACAGATTTCCTCAATTCGCTTTTGTATGTCCTTGCTGTTTTGTTCAATCGTTGCAAAGGCTTCCTGATTGCCATAATAAACGGTAGCCCCGTTTTTGGTCAGCACACGTGGAATCCTGCCCCAGTAATTGATGTATTTCAAATCACGAAAGCCAACGCCATGCAGCATGAGCAACGGATATCTGGTTTTACATATCTGTGATTCCACGCGTTGTGAGGAAACCTCGATTGCGATCGTTTCATGATCATATTCTTCTTTTGCCTTGCTTTGCAGATACAGCAGAAAAGGTATGCGGATGATTGGCAGAAACAGTACCATCCACAGCAGAATACGCCGCAGGATACGAAGCCGCCGGCTGATGCAAAATATGATCATAGCGGCAGTCAGTGCATATGTATATTGAAACACCAGCATCCAGATTAGGTCTGCAATATACCAGCTGTCTGTTCGATCTACAGAATATAGTGACAGATATAGCAGAAGCTGTATAAAAAACAGAAGAAAGCTTCGATTTATCATATCCTTTGCATGAAGCAGAATTCTTAACCGCCTTTGTTTTTTGCCTGCTCCTATCCCCAGTCGTATGATATACAGAAGCATCATAACAAGCAGAAGTAAGAGAATCACCACTATAAAGCTGCCTGTACCATAAGCCCAGGCAGCCTTGCCTCGATGAAGCAGCAATGGCAGATGAGAAAACACCAGCAGGATGAAAACTCCGGCAATTTTCTTTATAAATTTCATGTGAACGCCTCTTTCCCATTCTTACAGGCTTTATTATATCATATTGTTACCATTCACTGAAATACACAGGATACAGGGAATCGATTCCCCTCTATGAGGAATCCATACCGTTTACAAACAGCTGGAAGGAAAATTCGATTGGAAATGGTATGTATGCTGTTTCAGCTATCCGCACATCCGGCTGCACGAACAAGCTTACGCGATATGCAAAAACCATTTATTTTTTTCTAAAATATCTACAAACAGGGAAATTTATAGTACAATTAGAGCAAAGGGTGATTGTATGAAAAAGAATAAAAAAGGATTTACACTGGTCGAAATCATCGTTGTTCTCGTTATTATAGGAATCCTTCTGGCACTGGCTGTTCCTGCCGTTATGAGCTATGTGAAGGAGGCGGCAGATACTAAGCTGATCTCTGAGGCCAGAGCTGTGATGGTTGCCTCCAAGGAGAAGGGAATCGAGCTGGTCCAAAAAAATCAGCTGGATTTATTATCTACGAGTGAAAATATGGAGGATATCATGAAGCGCGCAGAGGTAGAGGGCACCCTGATGGAAATATATAAAAACCATGCAAATAATGGGGCCGGTGATTTTATCGTTTTAATAGACGAAACCTATGTGCGTTATGATGATCAAAAGCAGAAGTATGAAATACTGACTTCGTATGATAATTTATTTATAAAAGCAAATGCTATCCACCTCGCTTTGATAAAAGGGGAACCATTGGACATCATCAATCAATTCTGTCTAAACACCCCAAAGGCCTTTATCAATTCGGAAGGTGCCAATACCGGGAAAAAGCTGCGCGCTGCACTTAATGAAGCAGGAATCGCCAGTGGAGATGATTACAGCTTTAGAATTTATGCAAATCAGAGTGAGAATAATTATACGATAACAATCAGCGAGCGGAAAGTAAACATGAGTGATATAGAGCAGGGGAATAAAGTCAAAGTCATTCAGTATGATTATTCCGGGAAAAACGGATTTAGCGGAACACCAATCGTTAAAACTGCAAATGCTTCCGTTAAGCTTGGAGAGGACTCCGGAGGTTCACAGGACGATTACGCTGCATTAAAGCTAGATGACATAAAGGACTGGGAGGTCATTTCAAAGTAACAAATCCAGATAATAAAAAAACTGCCATGCTCTATGATATACATATAGGTATCACAGATGCTGTCGCAGTTTTTTTTACTGATATTCTTTTTTGTATGAGATTTTCTTAAACATGATCTTCCATTCTTCAAAATCCCTCATAATATCCTTTAAGTTTAACGATTCCTGATAACTGAGCTTATCATGCATATACCCCTCTGTCATCCATGCCAGCATTTGATAGACCTGCTTCGGATCAACATCATTGTTGAATTTTGAGAAATCCACATGAGCAAAGTATCGGTCAAAGGTCGTGTCTATGAGTGAATGCAGCTCCATTGCCACATCCTTGCTGACAGCCTCTCGACTGGAAGAAAAGGCACGAGATATAAAGTCCAGAATAAACGGATGCTCCACCATCGTCTGCATTTTTTTCTGAGCGCCGAATTCCATCAGCTCAAAGAAATCTGTAATTTTGGTATAATCCTCGTCATCCATCATCCTTGTGATAATTTCTACACAGTATTGAAACAGATACATATAAAAGCTTTTCTTATCCTTAAAATAATAGAACAATAATCCCTTGGATATGCCTGCCTTGGCTGCGATATCCTCAGTGTTAGCTTTTTTGTATTCATTTCGCCCAAACACTTCCATTCCGGCATCGATGATACGCCGCTGTTTTTCCTGTGATAGCTCTTCAAATTTTTCCATACTACGCTCCTGTCATTCCTGATAGTTATTCAAAAAAAGCTATGATTTCCTGTATGCTGATTGGTGCCATAGCATTTGCATCCACGCCGACATCATATCTTAACAAACCATTATCGCGATTTCTGTAATTCACATCCACATGATTGTGCGGATGTCCGTGCAGATGAATTGCTCTGCGTAAAAAGCCATTCCATTCCGCCATCGGATAATGAAGAAGACAAAGGTGTGCCCCTCATACTTCAGCTCATGCAGCTGCTTTACCCACATAAATAAAGTCTGATCAAATTCCTTTTGATGAACAAAGCGGTCATGATTTCCTTCAATGAGATATTTTCTGCCCTTTAGCTTCATCAGCATTTCCTGAGCATACGTATGATTTTTCATAGTAACATCTCCCAGAATATACACCTCATCATTCACGCGTATCCTTCGATTCCAGTTTTCCACAAGGGCCTCATTCATCGCTTTACAATTACGATAGGGTCTGTTGGCAAGATGAATGATATTATCATGATAAAAATGTACATCCGCTGTGGAGTATATCATGCTGTCCCCTCTTTATTATTCAGAAAACGGCACCCATGCAGGTTCATGCATCAGATGCCGTTCCTTTTTATTCCAGTATTACCGTCTTTTCGATTTCCTTACCGTTGCGGTTTACGACAATGCTTACCTTGTCCTTTACCTTATGACTGTAAAGATACTGACGGAACTGCTTATAATCCTTGATATCCTTGCCATCAAATTTCACAAGGATGTCTCCCTCTTTTATTCCTGCTGCAGCTGCCGGTGTCCGTGAGGCAACCTTGACAATCAGCAGGCCGCTTTCCACCTTGGAATCAATCCCCAGATATGCCTTGTCCAGCATGCTCAGCTGCTCGATTGGCTGTACGGATATTCCCAAAATCGGACGTACCACCTTGCCGTTGTTTTCCAGCTCGGTGATGATGGGAAGAACCTCATTGATCGGCAATGCGAAGCCAAAGCCCTCTACGGAGGTATCCGTAATCTTCATGGAATTGATACCGATCAGCTCTCCTGCCATATTGATTAACGGTCCACCGCTGTTTCCCGGATTGATTGCAGCATCCGTCTGCAGAACATTCACATCCCAGTCCGCAACACCGTTGTTGTCAATATCCATTTCCATCCGTCTATCCACGCCGGATATCAGACCACCGGATACACTGCCCTGATACTCAATGCCCAGTGGACTTCCCATGGCGATGACATATTCTCCCTTTTTTACAAGCGAGGAATTTCCCATCACGAAGGCTTCCGCTTTGAAATCCACTTCTGTTTTCAACAGTGCAAGATCCGTCAGCTCATCCTTTCCGACGATTTCCACCTTCTGTTCCTTGCCGTTCGCAAAGGTGACAATGGCTTCATCCCCATCCGCAACGACATGATTGTTGGTGATAATATAAACCGTTTTTCCATCAACCTTATAAACTGCGCCGCTTCCGGAATCAATCGATTGTCCTCTTGCTTTTGCGGTAACCGTTACCACCTTATTTTCACTTTTCGCCACCAGCTCTGTCACATCACTCGTAATATCCACACTGGCGGATTCCACCTTCTGATTCGTCTGCTGCGCAGCCCCAGCTGCTGTGCTGTTCTCTTTTGACTGTAAATATAAAATCGTCAGGACAATGTTCCATCCGATCAGTGCTACTAGAAGAAAGGCTGTCAGTCGCTTCATGATGATTTCCCTCCGGTATAAATGGAAAACTGATCAGCAGGATACAATCGAAGATCCTCGCGATCCTTTTGCTTCCGCTTCAGTGTTTCCTTCAGTGTTGTAAGTGCCATATCACGGGTGTTTCCCTCCTGCGAAATATGCGCAAGAACAATTTCCTTCGTATTATCCCCCATGACATCACACAGGATATTTGAACAATCCTCATTGCATAGATGTCCGCAGTCTCCAATGATGCGCTGCTTCAGATAGACCGGTCTGGTTGTCTGCATCAGCATCTCGATATCGTGGTTGCTTTCAAAGATATAGTAATCCGCATTGCGTATGTATTCTCTGACCTCATCCTTTATATAGCCGGTATCTGTCACATACACCATTTTTTCATCCTCGGTCTCTATGACATAGCCTACAGTGCCTTCACAATCGTGGCTCATCGGTAAAACCGTTATACGAAAATCCTGGAGCTCAAAGCGATCATACGGGCGTATGCTATGCAGATGATTGGTTGCGATTTCCTGTGTCGCATACGTTGGTATCGGATCAAAGAGCTTCATCTGTGCGACATGATCACTATGCGTATGCGTTATCAAAAGTGCATTGCTTTGCATGGGATCATAAGCAATCTGTTCAAAGCAGCTTTTCAGATATTTTCGTGTCGTTCCACAGTCGATGACCAGCTTGGTATCCCTATGTTTTATCAGACAGCAGTTCCCTTTGGAACCGCTGGCCAGTAATGCAAATTTCATATGCGGCCTCTTTTCTATTACACTTCATTGTTTCAAGAGCATGCAGTAAGCACAGCTGCTTGAACAGCTTTTCTATAAGGACTCCGATAGAGTCATGGTTTGTTCGTCTGTATGTCAGGCAAATCCGTCATGTGCGATATTGAAGAAGGCAGAGATGGATTTTTGGAATGCCAGCTCCACCTTGCCTGTTGCTCCGTTACGATGCTTGGCAATGTCAAGATCGGTCTGATCGGTCGGATTGTTTTGTTCCGCCTCATCATCCTTCGCATAGTAGGCATCACGATACAGAAACATGACGATATCGGCATCCTGCTCGATGGCTCCGGATTCACGAAGGTCAGATAGCATTGGATGCTTATCGGGACGTGTCTCTACAGAACGTGACAGCTGCGACAGTGCGATCACCGGACATTCCATTTCTCTGGCAAGTCCCTTCAGGGAACGGGAGATCTCCGATATTTCCTGCTGGCGGTTATCTCCGCTTTTTCCGCTTCCGCTGATCAGCTGAAGGTAGTCAATGACAACCAGATCAAGACCATGCTCACTTTTCAGCTTACGGCATTTAGAGAACACCTCGGATATTTTGATATTGGAGCTGTCATCCACAAACAGCTTGCTGGCCATCAGCTCATTCGCCGCTTCATTCAGCTTGCTGAATTCATCATCCAGTATGGCTCCACTTCTCAGCTTATTGGATTCCACTGCGGATTTGGCACTCAGAATACGCTTCATCAACGCCTCCGCCGGCATCTCCAGTGAGAAAATGGCAATCGCTCCGGGATTGTAAAAGGAAGCATTCAACGCCAGATTCAGCGCAAAGGCGGTCTTTCCCATTGCGGGACGAGCCGCAAGAATGATCAAATCCCCACGCTGAAAGCCGTTTGTCATGCGGTCCAGATCCGTATAGCCGGTCTTGATTCCGGTTACACGGTTATCACTGGAGCGCAGACGAATCAGCTCCTGCATCACATTGGAAACAACCTCCCGGCTGCTCTTGAAATCGGTGGCACGGCGGCTGCGGGTTACTCCGAGAATATCCCGTTCCGCCTTGTCCATGATTTCATCCAGATCATTTGCCGTATCAAAGCCGTCCTCGGCAATCTGCTCGGCTGCTTCAATTAAGCGTCGCAGATGCGCTCTGCTTTTGATTATTTCAATATAATACACACTGTTGGCGCTGGATATCGCCGTATCACTCAGCTTGATGATATAGTCAGCTCCACCTACCAGATTCAGCTGCTCGATATCCTGCAAACGGGCAATCAGGGTTGTGACATCCACCGGCTTTCCGCTGTCCGTGATATCCATCATGGCAGAGAATATACGCTGATGGATATCCAGATAAAAATCACGCGCGTCCAGACCCTGATCATATACAACACTGGTTACGCTGGGATAAATCATCATTGCACCGAGAATGGACTGCTCCGCCTCGGTACTATGTGGCAATTCTCTACTCATAAAGCCTCCTATCCATTCACATGAACACGAATGGTTCCGATTACCTTATTTCTGTAAAGATCCACCTTGACATCCGTATAGCCAAGAGAGGTGATGGCATCGTTGTCGATGACCTTTCTCTTGTCCACATGAATGCCGTATTTTTCATGCAGCTGTGCCACGATCTGCTTTGTGGAAACACTGCCGAACACACGTCCGCCTTCCCCTGTTTTCACATGGAATTCCAGTGTGATTTTCGCAAGCTGCTTCTTCAAGTCCTCCGCATCCGCTTCCTTCTGTTTTTCTTCCAGATCATGCTGCAGGTTCTGTTCATCCAGAATCTCCATGCTTTTCTTTGTTGCCATTACTGCCAGGTTTTTATTCAGTAGAAAGTTTCTTCCGTAGCCGTCACTGACCTCTACGATATCCCCTTTCTTACCCAGCTTTTTCACATCACTTAGCAGTATCACTTTCATCTTCGTCGTCCTCCTCGTTTTCTTCCAGATAGGCATCTATCATCTGTTTCAGTTCTTGCTGTACGGCCTTCACCGTCGTTTGTTCTCTTTGCAAGGCAGCCATCGTGAAATGTCCGCCGCCGTGCATGTTCTCCATAATAATCTGTACGTTGATTTTCCCCTTACTGCGGGCAGAAACCGCCACTCTGCCATCCTCGATATTGCCGATGACAAAGCTTGCCTCCATATCCTTGATATTCAACAGACTGTCTGCCACCTGAGACATCAGCGTTCGATTGATCACATGGTTGTTATCTACTGCGGCGATCAGAATGCCGTCCGCATATTGCTTAGCATATTTCATAACCTCTGTTTTTGCTTCAAAATCATCAAAATCCTCTTTCAGAAGATTCTCTGCCGTAATGGGATCCACACCCAGATTTTTCAGATAGGCAGCAGCTTCAAACGTACGGCTTCCCGTTCTTGTTTTAAAGCGGTTGGTGTCCACTAGAATACCGACATACATCAGCGTTGCCTCTTCCTCACTCAGATTTACCTTATTGTTTTGATATGGCAGGAATTCAGTTGCCAGCTCGCATACAGAGCTTGCACTGGATTCCACGTACACCAGCAGTGGATTCCCGATGAAGTCCTCACTTCTGCGGTGATGATCAATAACCACGATGCGGTTTGCCTCTGCCAGTGTCAGCGGCGCCCCCGTCTGTTTCGGATTGTGATGATCGACGGCAATCAGAAGATCATCGTTTTCAATCATTTTACTGGCATCCGGATCACTGATAAACCGGTGCCGGCCCTCCAGCTTGTCCATATACAGCTTCATAGCTTCTTTTAGCTGCGGCTCAATACCGCCGCTATCCGATACGACATAGACTTCCTTCCCATAGGCAGCAGCCAGCCGTGACATGCACAGGGCACTTCCCATACAGTCAAAATCCATATTCTGATGCCCGATCACAAACACCCGGTTCGCTTCCATGATGGCTTCCTTAATCGCCTGTGACATCACACGGACACGTACCTTGCTACGTTTTTCCCGGGCCTCACTGTTTCCTCCGAAATACTTCACGCTCTCGCCATATCTCTTGACGGCTGCCTGATCACCGCCCCGGCTCTGTGCCAGCTCCAGCAGATCATTCACCATCGTATCCAGCAGGCGGAAATCATCCGTACCACGGGCAAACGACATACTCAGGGTTATGGATACATCGATATCCTCAGCATTTTTACGTATTGTGTTCAGAATGTCAAATTTATCCTGTACAACCTGTTCAAAAATCGCCTCATTCAAAATGACAAGAAAACGATCGGAGCGCAGACGCCGGATAAACATCCCATAGCGTCCTGCCCATTCCACCAGCGGCTGACGCAGCTGCGTATTGATGGTAGCCATGGTTCCTTCATCCTCATACTGCTGAATTTCCATATAATTATCCAGCTGCAGCAATCCGGCAACGACACTGTCCTTCTTAAACCGCTCTGTTATGGTTTCCAGCTTGGTGATATCCCGTACAAACAGCACCTGTCCGTTTTCCTTACGGGCAATCTCATAAACATATTCCCCATTCGGATCACTTGCCGTCAGCTCGTCCACAGAACCGTTGAAAAGATCTGTAATCTCCGGAATCCAGCTGGTCAGCTTTTTCCCGACAACATTAACAGCACGCTCCTCCAGAAACTCATTGATCCATGTCGCATTGTATTGCTCATCGTACGTGATGATACCGACCTCACCAAAGGACAGGGCATCCTTGGCGTCATGTCCCAGAATATGGGAGATATCAATATCACGCTGTTCCTTATCACGCTCATACTTTAATACGATCCATACAATGACAAGGATATTCAAAATCAACAGAATCGTCATGGGTAGAATCTGAAGACCCGGAATCCCGGCCATATACAGGACAAATAATGCAGCAGCTTCCGCAATCAGAATAATCGCGATTTGAACCTTAAAATTTTCCAAACGATCCATTTATGACACCTCGTTTCATTTTATCTCTCAGCAGAAACAGGATATCCGCAATGCCGATTACGGCAATCACATCCTGTACATAGGGCACAAACACAGCAATCATCAACAGAAACACCAGTGCGCGCTTACGCAGCAGCACCAACAGTCCCATAAGGCACATCGCTCCGCAGGCGATTGCATAGACCTTGCAGACAAGGTAGGCCCCCAGCAGTATAGTCGAAGCTTCCTGGTTTAATTTTAGCACATTTCTACTGTAAAATAGAACCCAAATGACAAGAATCAGCCATCCGTTCCATTTCGGAGCGCGAATACTGAGAATATTGTTCATCGGGCGTACCCTGATATGCAGCCGGGAAAGCAGGATGTTGCCGATCATATGGATGCACATCGTCTGCAGTACGCTCATGAGAACAGCCACCAAAACAACGATGATCGTTACGGTTTTCATGAGATCGATTCCGGTATGGATGTTCATAAGCTCCAGTATGGTTTTCACCAGCTCGATATCCTCTGCCGGATCATACCCGAATACAGCCGCAAGCAAAACGGTTGTGACCAGATAGGAAAAGAATGTGAAGATACCGCTGAAAACAAGCAGCGTACCGTTCTTCCAGCCTTTTCTCACCCCGCCACCATATACAAGTCCCACAACGATGCAGCTAAAGAGATAGAAAATCGTTGTAGGTGAGCTGATCATGAAGGAAAGCAGCAGCATGCTGACAGAGGGAACCAGTGCATTGCGCACTCCGTATTTTGCCGTATAGACAAGAATGGGGAAGGTCAATACCCAATACATAAAATATTCCAGCATATTGCCAAGCTGCCGGTTGATAAACAGAAGCAGTCCGACAATGGCGCACATCATCGCCCCTTCTGTTATCTTGCGTGTCTGATTGTTCATACCCTCTGCTTCCTTTCTCTGCTGTGCCTCAGCAATGCTCCTGCAGCCCTGTGCAGGGATACAGCTATGAAAAAACTCCATCCTGCGACAGATGGAGTGAAATTGCGATATTATTCGCTTACGTAAGGCAGTAAAGCCATCTGGCGTGCACGCTTGATTGCAGTAGCCAGCATACGCTGATATTTTGCACGTGTACCTGTTACACGTCTTGGAATGATTTTTCCGTTTGCAGAAATGAATCTTTTTAATAATTCAATATCCTTGTAGTCGATGCTTTCAATTTTATTTTTCGTAAAGTAACATACTTTTTTACGTCCCATACGCTGTTTTTTGAATGCCATAGAAAATCTCCTTTCTACCATTAAAATGGTAAATCATCACTTGCGATATCCAGTGTATCGCTGCTTGTAAAGTCATTGGAGTAGGACTGGGAGCTGCTGTTGTCACTCTGGTAGCCCTGATTGCTTCCCTGCTCATAGTCAGGTACATAGGCATTGCTGTTCGCATTGCTTGCAGCAGCGCTTTTGCTTTCCAGAAACTGTACACTGTCTGCGACAACTTCTGTTACATAAACGCGTTTACCACTCTGATCATCATAGCTGCGTGTCTGGATTCTTCCTTCCACGCCGACCAGTGAACCTTTATGTGTATACTGTGCTACGATATCCGCAGTTTTATTCCAGGCAACCGTGTTGATAAAATCAGCATCCGGCTGTCCCTCCTGCTTGAAACGGCGGGTACATGCTACAGTAAAAGAAACAACAGATGCACCATTTGCAGTCTTACGCAAGACAGGATCTTTCGTTAAACGACCGACTAATACGACTCTATTGATCATATGTCCATCCTCCTAAGTCTTACTCTTCGTCCTGAGTTTTGATAATCATATAACGTACGATGCTGTGGTTGATACGTGCCAGACGCTCGAATTCGTGAATTCCTTCGTTGTTGGCAGTTGCATTTACTACAACATAGTAGCCTTTTTTCATGTGATTGATTTCATACGCGAACTCTTTCACGCCCCATTCGTCTACCTTATCGATAGTACCCTCGTGGTCAGTAATAATCTTGTGGAAACTGTCCATCAGTTTAGTGCGTGCTGCATCATCCAGGGATGCGTTCACGATGTACATGATTTCGTATTTTTTCATTCTGTACACCTCCTCGTGGTCTTTAGGCCCTATATCCGTTATGTATAGAGCGGGGAGTAGAGATTTCTACCCGTTTACTGATTATATCATGGGGAAATGGTGAAAGTAAAGTGATAATTTGACTTTTTCCAGAAGTTCAGAGCAGTAAGACATTTTCAGATAAGAGAGGGATTGTACGTTTCCTGCGCTTTATCTTGTTATTCTTCCTTAATAATGATTTATTCGTAATCATATTCCTGATACTATCAACCTATCAATCGCATAATCAGGAAGCAATCGCATTCATATATACGGATTCTTTTTTTAAACACCTAAATTTTCTTAATCCCTTAAAAGCAAACGGTATGGAGAGTAAAAACGAAGCTGTATCATCATACAGGACGTATCATATTCGTTATACAATATATAGAGCAAATACATGATCCCAACGCTGAAATGAGAAATATTTTTTCATACTCTGGTTTTTCGATTTTTTCTGTATTTCCGAGAGGATATATGCTACACTGTAGATACAAAAAAAGGAGAGGTTGGTCTATGAGAAACTATATACATAATACAATCCATTCACATGGTATTCATCCGCTAAAGCCCCGGCCTTTCCGTAGCTCAACCGCTTGCTAGAAGCGTTTTTTCTTATGCTTTTAACAAATTAAGTTATTTTTTCCCATCCCTGTGTAACACGCTGCAGCTAAATACCGCTTGTCGGCGGTAAGGACTGCCTTGTTTTTGTTGCATGCATTACAGCGTATGAAACAAAACAGCAGGTACTTCTATATGCTGATGAAAGCAACAGCAACATAAGAGCTCCACCAGATCATATCCCTGTAGTACAGATAACAATAGCAGAAAGAAAGGATATGATCATGAATACAAATACAGAAACAGCAGCTATGATTAGTTGTTATGATGATAAAAAGGCATATGACATGTACTGTAAAAAGCTGTTATCAAATAAGCAGATACTCGCCTATGTTATGAAAGGCTGTATTCCGGAATATGCAGACATTCCACTGGAGGATATACCGTCCTATATCGAAATGTCTTCCATAAAGAATACAGCGGAGTACGAACATATTGATGATAAGCAGATAGAGGTTACGGATGAGGCCATACCGGGAGCCCAGATCAAATACGATATTCAGTTTGAAGCAGTGATACCATCAAAGCAGATGACTCCGGATAAGAATACATCCTCGGAAAATAGGCTTCGCTTGATCATCAACCTGGAAAGCCAGGCGGAGGATAACCCCGGCTATCCTCTGATCAAGCGTGCTTTGTACTATTGCAGTAGATTGATGGCAAGACAGAAGCATCCCAGAGATGGATTTCAGCATTCCGATTATGGTAAAATCAAAAAGGTCTGTTCCATATGGATCTGTATCGGTCACAGCAATCAAAAGAACGATGTCATCAATACCTATAAGATACAGGAAACATGCGAAACAAAGATATGGCATGCCGCAAAGGAGGACTATGATTTGATCACAGCAGTCATGGTGTATCCGAAAAAAGAAGGCGTACGAAAAGCACAGGATATTCCGAATGCGGTGGAGCAGGAGGATGAGAACAAGCAGAGGCTGCTGGAGCTATTAAAGATTTTGTTTATAAAAAATCTCGCAGTAGTGGATAAAAAGGAACAATTACAGAAGACGTATGGTATACTAATGGAGAAGGAGATAGATAAGGAGGTCATGACGATGTGCAACTTTAGTGATTTCATTGAACAAAGAGGTATAGAAAAAGGCTTGGAGCAGGGGCTGGAACAAGGACTGGAAAAAGGACTGGAAAAAGGACTTAGAAAAGGCTTGTTACAGGGAAAAGCTGAAGGTAAAAGGGAAGGAAAGGCGGAAGGCAGAGTGGAAGCAACGCTACTCTATGTAAGAAAACTGATGCAGAAAATCGATGTCAGTGCGGTGGATGCGATGAATATGCTGGATGTTGAAGAAGACATACGACCTACCATTCTGCACTCTCTACATTTATCCTAAACAGCAATGCCCACAATAATTTTAAAGAGCTGTATCATCTCAGCTCTTTTTCTGAATGTTATGATTCCGCACATATAAGAAGTAAATGAAACTCCTGCAACGTTTTTATCCTTCATAGCATATAAGCTTTTATTTGCATCACAATATGAAAATAAAAGCCCGTTACATCCCGGTTCTGAATGCTATACTAGAGAAAAGAAAGAAGGGATTTGATGAAACTGCTGATTGGATCAGTTACCAAGTGTGAAGAAATTAAACAGGCAGTCCTGTCCATGGAGCTACCACTTACCTATCAGGGCAAGAAGGGACTACAGATGGTATTCGACTGTGCATCTGATGAGGATGAGAAAATCATTCTGAGAAAGGTAAAAGACGAATTGAAGCAGCTGCCGGAGCTTGGCGGTATCTTCTACAATGTGACATGTGGATAAGCAGACAGCCTGTAACCTCACTTTATAGCACAAGAAAGGAAAGCACTTCTGATGAATAACAGAATCATGCTTTCCTTTTTCATACAGCTTGTTTGCCGTTCCTAATACTGTCTGCCCTGGCTTATTTTACACGTTGTTACCTATTCATTATGTATCAGATAGAAGAATACTCATTCTTTCTGTTTTTCAACACAAGTCACTCTGGTTTTCGCAAGATAGTCGTGAAGCGAGCGATGTGAATCTGTCTTAACAACAAGAATGAGAGAAAGTGCTGTCAGTAACATCCCTGCAATCTGCCAGTAATAATCTACATAGTAGCTCAAGGACAGGGTTACCAGCTGACGGATGTAGTTCGATGCGACAAATGCTGCCCCCTCCAGCAGGAAGCCACCGATAACCTGCCGTTTCAGCAGTGTGATCAAATCCACTGCTTCACCATCTGTTTTTTCTATACGATAACCGGCAATGTGCTTCCCCAGTGTCTGCCCCGGCCAAATGCGCCAGGGAACATATACAAAATAAAACAGCGCAAACAACATACAGAGTGCCCCGGCCAGTAAGGCCCAGCCTCGTGCATATCCAAGTGATTCAAAAACATACAGACCACCAAACATATCCTGTTTTTTCGTCAATCCGCTGTATAGCAGCACAGCCGGCAGCCCGGTAAACATACCGCCGACTACCCAGTCTACGATATAAGCGCCGAATCGTTTCGGTGTATCAACATCACTCGGTGTATGATCGGTAATCGCATATAGCTTTTCATATATTCCTGTCATATTCAGCTGCATTTTCCTACCTCTTTTCTTCATACAGGGCATCCACCGCCTTCTTCATGCGCTGTAATCCCTCCAGAAGCTTCGCTCTTGGACATCCACAGTTCATACGCAGATAGCCCTTCCCATTGTTGCCGTAGGTTTCCCCCTTCATGATTGCGACCTTTCCGATATGCACCAACGCTTCCTGCAGCTCCTCGCTTGAAAACGGCACAGCTCTTACATCGATCCATGCAAGATATGTCGCCTGTGGCATAGCAAAGCGCATATCCGGGAAATGCTCCTTCACAAACTGCTCCACCAGCTCCATATTGCCGCGTATATAGTCGCACAGCTGATCGACATAATCATCACACCTCGTATAGCCGACCATGGTCGCATACATTCCGAAAATACTTGCAGAATTCAGGAAATCACGCTTTCTTGTTTGATACAGAAATTCATCCCGTACCATCTGATCCGCAATCACTGCATAGGAGCCAATCAAACCGGGAACATTTAAGGTCTTACTGCAGGAGCTGACCAGAAACAATCTGTCATATTCCCCGATATACTCAAGAATCGGAGTATGTCTTCCCCTCAGCTGCATATCCATATGAATTTCATCCGATATGATGGCCGTTCCATGCGCCTTGCAGATCGACACCATTTTTTGCAGCTCCCTGCGACTCCAAAGACGTCCGGTTGGATTATGCGGAGAGCATAACAGGAATATGGAGCAGTCCTTTATATCCTCTTCAAATTTATCAAAGTCAATTTCAAAATCACAGTCCCCCTGTACCAGATCATTGCTGATGAGAATGCGATCCTGATCCTCAATAACCGTGAAGAAGGAATCATACATAGGGTTAAAGCTCAGAATACGATCCTTTGGTTTGGATAACAGCCGGATTAGAAGAGAAACGGAATACATGACACTGGGACTGTACAAAATCCAGTCCTCCTCCATACGGCATTGAAAGCGCCGTTGAAAATATCCGGTGATGCTCCCCTTGAAATCGTGATGATTCCAGCGTGTATAGCCGTAGATTTCGTGCTGTGCCACCTTTTGAATCGTATCGCTGATCGGCTTGGGAATCCGAAAGTCCGTATCGGAAATAGAAAACGGAAGCAGGTCTTTCTCCCCAAAACGGTCTTCGATATAATCCCATTGTGTACAATAGGTGCCTCTGCGCTCGATCACTTCATCAAAATCATACTTCATGTGCTGCATCCTCCTTCAGAATCAAAAGCTCCTTGCTCGTCCTATTCATCACTACACCGATGCCATCTCTGATTACCACATCATCCTCTATGCGAATACCACCGATTCCCGGCAGATAGATTCCCGGTTCACAGGACATCATCATACCGTTTTGTAAAACAACAGTACTTGTTTCGTTCAGAATCGGATATTCACAGCCATCGCCAATTCCAAGACCATGGCCCAGACCGTGTGTAAAATATTCCCCATAGCCTTTACGGGCTATAATTGAACGTGCAGCGTTGTCCACCTCGTTTGCCACTGCCCCCTGTTTCATCGCTTGGATACCTGCGAGCTGTGCTTCCAGGACGATATGATAAATACTTGCAATTTCCGGCTTTGGCTTTCCAATAAAGCAGACTCTTGTCATATCAGACTGATAATTTTTATACTGAATACCGAAGTCCATTAAAATTGGCTCATGCGCACGGATTTTCCTTCCTGTCGGGCGTCCATGCGGCAGGGCACTGCGCTCCCCGGTTCCCACGATTGTTTCAAAGGACATCTGTGTAGCTCCGGCGGATATCGCATAATACTGCAGCAATGCAGATATTTCATATTCACTCATACCGATATGCAGATGATGAATGACGCTTTGATAAATATCATCCGTGATATCCACTGCCTCCTGCATAAGACGCTGTTCCTCTTCATCCTTGCAGATACGAAGCATATGAATTTCCTCATCCAGCAAACGAATATTGACACCGAGAGCCTCCATGCGCCAATATTCCTTCACCAGTTGCTGCGAGCTCTCCACCCCCATGCTCGTACAGGCATGCTTGTGCAGCAGCTCTTCAACAACGCCAAGATAGCCGTTCCCACCGGTATGCGGCATATGTTGGACGATTTGTAAGTCATGCTCCCGCTCATTTGCCTCAATCAGGTAACGTCCATCGACAATCAGGTAACCCTGATCTCTCATAAGTAGAATCTGACAACCGCTTCCTGTCAGTGTGTCCATATACTTTTTCATTGTTTTACTTTTGATCAGCAATGCATCCAACTTCTGCTTTTGCAGAAATGCTTGCAGCTTTCCTAAGCGCTTCGCCATTGCACAGCACCCCTTTCCTCTATTTGTTAAATAAGGCAGACCTGCGCCTGCCTTATCCTAGGTTGCCTTTAGAAATCCAGATCCAGATCGTTCAGCAATGCTTCATCCTCTGCGGAGATAGCACTCTTCTGTGCTTCCACAGCCTTTTCATTCTCCAGCTCACGTTTCTCGTACAGCTTGAAGAACGGATACCACAGAGCGATGGAGCCTAGCATCTGTATGGCATTAACGACGATGGTTCTCCAGTCCAGATTGACCAGATAGCCCTCCAGGAAGACACCGACATACGGTGGATTGAAGACCGGCATATTCAGCAGTCCCATATCCATCAGCCAGTGCGGGAAGGTTCCAAGAATTGCCCCACCGATGACATAAGGGATAAAGAACAGCGGATTCAATACGATTGGCGCTCCAAACAGAATCGGTTCATTGATACCGAACAATGCAGGAATCAAAGCAACACGGCCGATTTTCTTCTGTGCCGCCGCCTTTGAGAAGATGCACCAGAATACCAGTCCGAAGGTGACACCGGTTCCTGTGAAGTTTGCGAAGGCAGAGATCGCTCCACCGGTATAGAAATGCTCCAGCGGCAGATGTGCCTTGTAGTTGGCGATATTGTCAGCCAGAAACTGTGTGGAGATCGGGCTGGTGATCGGACTAAGTACGGATGGATGAATACCGAAGAAGAACAGCAGACAGCTCATCATCTGCAGGAAGGTGAATGCCAGCGGGTTATCCATGGAGCCTACCAGCGGTGCCAACAGATTGGTGAAGATCATCGGCGGTATGGTTTCAAATACGTTCACACATACAACGCGGATAATCAGGAAGAATCCGATGACGATAACAGAAATCGGAATCATTTCAAAGGAGCGTGATACAAAATCAGGTACTGACTCCGGCATTTTAATGGTAAAATGCTTTTTAATACACCAGCGATACAGCTCCACCGCAATAATGGTCGCAAACATAGCAGCAAACAGGCCCTTGGTCCCCAGATAGGTTCCGGATATCCCACCGTCCTCCGTATACTCAACCGCCATCATCAAGAAGGCAATAATCCCCATACTCATGCAGCCGGGAACATCCAGCTTATAGGAATTTGCCAAATGGTAGGCGATAATAGCCGTCACATACAAGGACATCAGACTCATTCCGACATTGAACGGAATATAAATAATGTCCAGATTTGCTGTGATCCACTGCGATATTGGATTCTCTGTACCGATCATATTCGGAATTGCTTCCGGAATCAGACAGAAGCTTCCGATAATCAGCAGCGGTGTCATCGCTACCATCGCTTTCTTAATTGCGCTCAGATGCACCTGTTTATCCATCTTATTGGCGATCGGAGTCAAATATTTATTCATAAATGCCTCAAATTTATCAAACATGTTTCCACTCTCGCTTTCTTTTTTATAATTCCCCTCAGAATTATTTCTGCATATCTGCTTTTTTTCTTGCGATCAATGCCATTTTCATAACCGTGGCTCCATCCATTTTTCCATATGTATCTTTGTCTACGATAACATAAGGAATATGGTGTGGATCGATAATCGGCTTGATGTAGTCGATTTTGTGTGCAATCTGCGGTCCGATGACAAGCACATCCATGCCTTCCACTTCACTCTGCAGTAAATCTACCGGTATAGCAGTGAATTGGAAATCATCGATATTCAGCTTGGCACTGTCCTTCACAGTTTTCTTCATGCTGTCCATCAGCATGGTTGTGGAGAAGCCTCCTGCACAGCACAATACGATTTTCATGTTATTTACCCTCCTTTGCCTCAAATACATTTATCATTTCCTCAATCAGATCTCTCGCTAATTGAGAAGTCATATAATGGTCCTGCGCATGAACCATCAACAACCCGATTTCCGGTTTCTCATCACTGTCACTCATTTCTGCAGTGATGAGCTTTGTCTGGATTTTGTGAGCCTCCAGATCTATCTTTCTCGCCTGAGCAAGCAACTCGCGTGCCTCATCATAACGGCTATCCTTCACCATTTTTAAAGCCTCAAATGCTTTTGCCTTACTATCTCCGGCAGCAGAAATCATACCTACGATTTCCTGTTCCAACTGATTCATTTCGTCTCCTCCTCATCAATATGCAGTAAATACTTCCATTCTCTCTTTCGTTAATGCTTTCGCCAGCTGTACAACCAGCTCTATCGTATGATCCAGATCCCGTGTATCCACCAGACTCCAAGAGCCATGGCAGTAGCGTAGCGGTATTCCGATGACCATAGCAAGTGTGCCGCTGCGGCTGATTCCGGCATTGCCGGCGTCGGTACCTCCACCGCTGAACATATCACATTGATAAGGGATATCATGTGTCTGTGCAGTTTCTTTGACAAACGCCAGCAGCTTTTCATTCGGTGCCAGTGTTTTATCGTAATGCACCAGCATGCAGCCCTTTCCCAGCCTGCGGTGATTGGTATAGTTTCTTGACAGCTCCGGATGATTCGCCACATCGAGTGCGAATACAAGATCCGGTTCTTCCTTATATACTGCTGTTTTCCCTCCGCGCACACCAACCTCTTCACTGCTGGTTGCACACAGGATGATCTCATTTTCCAATGACAGCTCATGGATACGCTTCATCACCTGAGCCAGCACATAGCAGCCGCTTCGATCATCCATCGCCTTGCCGGCATATACATGATCCTGATTGAACGGATGTGCATGGCTGTCGAAGCAGACCATATTGCCAATTTCCACGCCAAGTGCCGCGACCTCCTCCCGGCTGTCACAGCCAAGATCCACATACAGCTCTTTGACACGGTGATTCTCATCCGTTGTAATGTTCAGAATACCGGATACCTTTGATCCCGAAGCCGTCGTAATTCTGACCTTCTGCATTTCCATGCTTTTCTGCTGAACGCCACCCAGTGCAATCAGATATACAAAGCCGATATCCGATATATGCCGCACAAGAAAGCCGACTTCATCCATGTGGGCGCAAAACATGATTTTCAGCGGTTTTTCTGCTGTTCCCTTTTTGTGAAAGGATATACTGCCCAGTGTATCGTACGTAATTTCATCACTGTATGCGGATAATTCCTCTTTCAATATGGTACGTACCTCCCCCTCTTTGGAAGCAACCGCATCCGCATTGGACAGGCGTACCAGTAAATCTTCTTTCATAGACTTCCTCCATCCAGTTCCTTCATAACAATCAACAGCTCCTCCAGTGTCCTGCTGCTTAACACCTGTTCCAGCCGCTTTTCATCCTTCATGAGCTGATACAGCTTTCGGGTGATATCCTTGTGCATCTCATAGCTGCTTCTTGTCAGTGATATCATAAAGATAATGCGCACCTCTTTGCCCTCATACAGTATCGGCTTATGCAAAATACAGACCGATATCATATTCTTTTCCGCAAGGATTTGAATCGGATGCGGTATAGCAACCCCATGTGCGTATACGGTACTCATATAGGACTCACGTTCCATGACGTAATCCGCATAATGCGCACCGCCATAGCCGCAGGTTTCCAGCTGATCCGCCATCTGCTTCAGCAGACGCAGATAGTCCGTTTCCTCACTGATCTGAAAGAAATCACGACTGAACAGGGAATACATATAGGAATCCACATCCGCAATGCTCAGGGAATCGCAGTTATCAAACTGCAGCACCTGTCGAATACGAATCAGATCCTGATCATCCAGCAGCTCCTTGATATAGATAATCGGAGCACTGAACTCCCGGTTTAAAGGAACGATGGTAAAAATCAAATCCGGCTGAAACGCTTCCAGCTCCTCCAGCTGAAGAAAGCTGAAGGTTTCCACCTCTGCCTTGACAAACAGCGATTCTATCTGCAGCTTGATCAGGTACGCACTGCCTCCACCGGTGGAACAGACGACACCGATGCGGTTAAACCGCCGGATACGCAGCTCCCGTTCCTTTTCCATGTGCGCCGCAAAATGTGTCGCAACAAAGCCGACCTCATCGTGTGTCGCTTCCACATCATATTTTTCTTTCAGCATATCCGCAAAGCGTATGGCAATGTTGAAAACCATCGGATAGCGAATACAAATTTCACTGATCAGATTATTCTTATACGATATTTTCTGATGCAATCGGTCGATCAATAGGGATACATGGGTAAGCAGTGAAGTTTTAAACACTTCATCCTCACTGAATTCTGTTCCATATACCTCATCGCATTCCTGCAGGAACTGGTTGATGTCGGCACGCAGGCTTACACTGAAGGAGCTGACCGGCACCATCTGCCGGATATTGATCCGCAGCACCTCAAGAAACTGCTGATAGGTCTTTTTTGATATGCCATAGGTGAATAAGCCTTCCACGGTCTGTATGACCTCAGCTCCAACCCGTTCACAGGCGTCCTTACGCGCGGTTGGATGATATCGTTCCTCTGCTTGGATCTGCGCCAGATACAGCGTAACCTTCAGCCAGACGATAACGTTTTTCAACTCATTGTAATTGATGTTGAGATGCTCCCGCTCAATGCTGTGTACCAGTACCTCATGAATCCGGGTAAAGGAAGCTTCCTCCTTTTCCAGCTCCTGTGTGATAAAGGTATTCCCATCAAAATACAGCTCGCTCATCAGCTTTCTGATATGCTGAGTATCTCCACGGATGCGGATGCCGTAATGGCTTTTCTTTTCCAGCTGTAAATGATGGACCTGCAGCTGATTTTCCACCTCCTGCAAATCCTTTTTTACTGAGGTGCGGCTAATTTGGAACTGCTCTGCCATACGATCCATGGAAACATAGCTTTCCTGCAATGTCAGATACGCCATCATGTTCTTGACACGATCCTTCATATCAAACATCGTTTCATGCTCGAGCGATTTCATGAATTCATCCAGCAGACGGTCATTGATTACTTCAAGCAGATATCCGTTCCCTCTGCGCATGTGCAGCTGATACCCGTTTCTTGAAGAAATCTGTATCAGATATGACAGGTCATTCTGTATCGTTCTTCTGGATACATCATATCGCTTCATGAAATATTCCATGGGCAGGTATTCCTTCATTGTCAGAAAGTCTTTCATTATGGAATATAATCTCATACAGGATTCTCCTTTCTTATTTTCGGTATCGCTTACATCCACATTATAAGATTGCTTTCACATTAAGAACAGATTAACAATTACGCCTGAATGTGCAAATAAAATCGTAAAGTGCTGCTTTGATAACGGATGTAAAAGATACAGGGATAATAGTAACACATTCATTCCGCAGTTCCTGTTTTTCATCTACTTGCAGGAAGAGCATTGTCTATGTTGAATGATTTATATGTAAAGTTTTCCATTATTCTGGCTTTTTTTCCTTATGTATTGTAGATAGATACATATTCTATTAAAATTAAATTAAGGATAAACGCTTGGCAGCACTGCAGTATAAACACAGAATTTCACCCAATTAGCACGATTTCATATGGAGGATATCATTATGACTGATGAAGAAAGAAAGCGTTTAAAAAATTTGAATAAGAAAAATGAAGAATTCAACAAACAGCTATATGATAATGCAAGAAGCTATGCAACGGGTTTATTTGTTTTAGGCGTATTAGCATTATTTATTCTTATTTTATATTTGGTATTCTAAGCAAAACGTTACCTAAAAGAATCCGTTTGCTTATACGATGCCTTAAGATATTAAAGAAGTCATGTATAACACTGATATTCATAACAGTGATTACATGACTTTTCTTATAATTTTATTTATCACCACAATCTAAAAAGACACACTATTTGTGTGTCCATGTAGTTTTCACTAAATCCTTTAGCTGTAGCTTTACACTCGAGCGTCCTGCAACCAGTGATTTACTCAAACGGAAGCCATATTCGTCCTTATTCTTCGTTTTATTAACGCTCAGATACATCCACGGAAGCTCCTGGGAACCGTCATCCAGCAGAACATTCACACTTCCCTCCAGCTCATAAGCCTTATGCTTTTTCTCTATATCATGGGACACAACAGAGACAATACTTCCTCCCTGTGTGCTGAATTCCCCGCTTGCTTCAAAATAGATCAGATAGGCATCGGTCTCTTCCTCAACATCCGAAAGATAGATCGTATTTCCCTCACTCTCATATACCTTCTGTCCCTCATTAGAGGACACATCCTTCAGCTGGAAGGTATACACAGCCTCTTCCTTTATTTCCTGCTGCATTGTACGATAATTGCTGGATTCCTGCAGATAGCCCATTGCCTTACGTTGGTCATCGATCGCCACACTGCGGCTGATTGCATAAAAGCTGATCATAATGATTACAGCAACCAGAATACATATCACCGCACGGTTTCCGGCCTTGCTTTTTTTGTTCTTTAACAGCAGCGGCTCCGGGACGCTGCGCACGATTCCATTGATAAACGCAGCTTCATCCCCATTGTAAATAGCCTGTGGCTGCAGGCTCCGCAGTTGTGCAGTATACAGTTGATTCGCGATGTCATGCAGCTCCACATTCAGATAGCTGCTCTCTCTTATTTTTTTAAGAAGTCGATTTTGTATTTTTCTGTATTCCTGCAGGTATTCCTGTTCCAGCAGGTCCAGTATTTCATTATTTTCCATGTTTATGACCTCTTTCCTGTCCTATTATAGTATATCATATGAATCCGATTGCGTGAGCATTTATACGATAACAAATACACCGTAAAATTACAATGTTTTTTCTATGAAAAATTATGGAAAAGTATACTTTCATGGGTTATGTATCCATTTCCCGGGGAATACCTTTCTCGTACAATCCTGTTTGCGCCAGCTTTGAACAACCGATTCTTTTCAATTTTTAAACATTTACCTCTGAACCAAACAGGCGTATAATAAGATACAAATATCAAAGGGGTAGTAGAATGAATAAAGAGAAGTCAAAAAACAGAGGTTTGATGACTGAGGGAGTCATCTGGAAGGAAATTCTGCTGTTTTCCATACCACTGCTGCTGGGCAATCTGTTTCAGCAGCTGTATAATGCAGTGGATTCCGTTGTTGTGGGGAATTATATCGGAGCACAGGCACTTGCGGCTGTTGGCTCCAGTGCACCTGTCATCAATTTGCTGGTCAGCTTTTTCATGGGACTTGCGGTCGGAGCCGGTGTTATCATCTCCCGCTATTTCGGCGCAAGAAAAAAAGAAGAGCTGCACATCGCTGTGCACACCTCGCTGGCACTGACCTTTGCGGCAGGCCTTGTTATGACGCTGATTGGCGTACTTATTTCGCCTTATGTATTGCAATGGGTAGGAACACCAAGTGATGTCATGGAAAGCTCCGTACTGTATCTGCGTATTTATTTTCTGGGCATTTTGTCTGTGATGGTTTATAACATGGGAAGCGGTATCCTGCGAGCGGTAGGCGATTCCAGAAATCCACTGTACTTTCTAATCGTGTCTTCCGTCACCAACATTATTCTGGATATGCTGTTCGTCATTGTCTTTCACATGGGAATTGCCGGAGTTGGATGGGCCACGCTGATCGCGCAGACGATCAGTGCTGTATTAACCATGCTTCTGCTTATGCGTACCAAGGAAGAATACCAGGTAAAGCTGAAACATATTCGTTTTCACAAGCATATGCTTTATGAAATTGTCCGACTGGGCCTTCCCAGCGGTTTACAGAATGCCATCGTTTCCTTTTCCAATGTTATCGTACAAAGCAACATCAACGCCTTCGGTTCTCTGGCTATGGCAGGCTGCGGCTCCTATACCAAGATCGACGGCTTTGCCATACTACCGGTTATGAGCTATTCCATGGCACTGACCACGTTTACCGGTCAGAATATGGGGGCGAAAAAATATGACCGCGTAAAGCAGGGAGCAAAGACCGGCATTCTCATGAGTGTCATAACGATTGTCTGCATTTCTGCCCTGCTGCTGATTTTAGGCCCTAATGTTCTTGCGATTTTCTCCAGTGATCCGACAGTTATCAATTATGGACTGTATATGATGCATGTACTTGCACCGGGCTATATCTTCCTGGCAATATCCCATGCCTTTAACGGTATCATTCGTGGTGCAGGTATTACGACTGTTCCTATGATCGTCATGGTCACATGCTGGTGCGGGCTGCGTATGGCGTGGATTCTAACCAGTGTACCGTTGTTTCACGATATCGGTGTTGTCTTTATGGGGTGGCCGCTGACATGGATTGCCAGTGCCTTATGGCTGTTCCTATATTATCGTAAGGGAAGCTGGATGACACGCTATGATTCTTAAATAAATCGATAAAAGCCATCGAATAAACTGATTTAACCAGATTATTCGATGGCTCTCTTTATATTTATGCCGGATGTACCGGCTGCTTTTGTGACTGCGGTCTGCGTCTGCGGTTGTTCCGTTTTGGTGCAGCTGCCGATGTTTGCGGCTTCCCTGCAGCACTGCGGTTCTCGCTTCGATTGGATGCGGAAGGCTTCGCTGCGGATTTCTGCCTTCTTCTATTTTGCGACTGTACAGATGCTGCAGGCTCCAGATTACGCATTGGAAACTCACGATCCTCCACAACCGGTATGTGCATACGAATCAGCTTTTCAATGCTTTTTACATACTCTGCCTCATTGCAGTCAGAGAAAGCAATGGCACAGCCCTGTCTGCCAGCTCTACCGGTACGTCCGATGCGATGTACATATACTTCAGCTTCATTGGGAATATCGAAGTTAAATACATGGCTCAGCTCCTGCACATCAATCCCTCTTGCGGCGATGTCTGTAGCAACCAGTACCCTACTTTTTCCTTCCTTGAATTGCAGCAGTGCCTGCTGTCGCGCATTCTGTGACTTATTCCCATGGATTACACCACTCGTTACGCCGTTTTCATTCAGATACTTTGCAAGGCGATTCGCATTGCTTTTCGTTCTTGTGAATACAAGTGCATTTTGTACACGGTTCTTCTGTAAAAGCTTTAACAGCAGGCGTTTTTTGTTTGCTTTATCCACATAATATAAGCTCTGATCAATCTTCTCCACTGTAGTTGATGCTGGTGTCACCTCAATGCTGACAGGCTCATGCAATAAGGACTGCGCAAGCTTACGAATTTCTGAAGGCATGGTAGCACTGAAAAACAATGTCTGCTTCTTTTTGGGCAGCTTTGCGATGATCCGTTTTACATCCGGAAGAAATCCCATATCCAGCATGCGGTCTGCTTCATCCAGAATGAAGATTTCAATATGGCTGATGTCAATTATGCCCTGTTGAATCAGATCATTCAATCGACCGGGTGTTGCGACCAGAATATCCACTCCGGCCTTCAAAATACGTTCTTGCGGCTTCTGCGGTACACCACCAAAGATGACGGCACTGCGTATTGTTGTATATTGGGCATACGCCGTGATGTTTTCCTGGATCTGAATGGCAAGCTCTCTGGTCGGAGTTACGATCAGGGAGCGGATGCTTTGTTTATGATGCGTTTTCAGCAGTTGAATCGTCGGAATGGAAAATGCTGCTGTTTTCCCGGTACCGGTCTGTGCACAGCCGAGAATGTCACGACCCTGCAAAGCGTAGGGTATCGCCTGTTCCTGAATTGGTGTGGGATCAACATATCCCTGTTCTTTAATAGCCTTTAAAATAGGCTCTGTTATATGTAATGTGTGAAATTTCATGTTCTCTTCTTTCTATCAGGCATGAAAAAGCGATACTTATTGTTCATCCCTAAGTATCGCGTTAGCCTTGAATTTAAGCAACCCCATCATAACACACTTTGTTGCAGAACAGAAGATATTTTTGAAATTTCACAAAGATTCACATAGAAATATGTGCTTTTTATATTTATGCTTTACCAAACGTGCGTGCGTATTTATATTTTTCTGCACGGTAATAGGAGCGAACATATTCTACAGGTTTTCCATTCTGATCCAGAGAAGTCCTTGTTCTCAGCAGCAATGCCGTGTGCTCTCACGACCTGTAATTCACTGCTGATAGAGCATGTGCATAGCCAACCTCAATATCCTCATACACGCTTGTGATACAAATACCTTTTTCGCGTTCAAGATATTCATATAAAGAAGAATAATACATTCTCATGAGCATAATCCCTGAACCATCACAATTGTTAAGACACAAAAAGGTTCGCACGATAATCAGTTCATCCTGCGAACCTTTTTAAACATATCAGATTTAATACTTCTCTACCTTAACACATATTCCTTCAAAAACCGGCTGACTCCCTGCTCGGTATTCGCCTTTGCGATATAATCTGCCTTTTCCTTTACCTCAGGCTGACCGTTTTCCATGCATACGCAAATACCGGATTCAGAAAACATAGTCGCGTCATTGAAGTTATCGCCAAACACCATCGTCTGCTTTGGCTGTACTTGCAGCAGCTCCATCAGCCGCACCAGTGTCTTTCCCTTGGTCGCATCCACGTGCGTGATCGTGTAAACATCATCCTCACTGCGTACAGCATGCAGGCTTTCACAATGCGCATTGATCGTATGCAAAACAGGCTCCATCACATTCGCAT
Organism: Clostridium sp. DFI.1.208; assembly: GCF_024463855.1. Taxonomy (NCBI): domain Bacteria; kingdom Bacillati; phylum Bacillota; class Clostridia; order Eubacteriales; family Clostridiaceae; genus Clostridium; species Clostridium sp. DFI.1.208. The sequence continues at coordinate 90,494 of NZ_JANGCA010000011.1, forward strand.
CCTTTGCGACCATAACCACCTTGAAGATAGCATGCCCCAGCATATCCCGATAATCGACTGCCTGCTTCATCCTTGTTTTTCCACGCAGCCGGTTCAGAAAGAACTGGAGCCGCGCATCCTGCAGTGAGGTTGTAAAAACAACATCGTCTGTGTAAGCAATACATGGAATATCCTGTTGCTGCAGCTGCTGAAAAGCAAATGCCAGCTCTTCAGATTCCATGCTTTTCTCATAGATACAGGCATCTCCCTGAAACATATTCGCCCCATTATTTGCGATAAAGGGAAGCTGCAGGGACAGCTCCTTCAGATATGGCTGCATAATATGAATATTGCGCCCGCTTGCCAGTGTGAACATGATATCGCGTTTCTCCAATTCCTTTATCACATCAACGATTCCGGCATCCAACTGCTTTTCATCATCCAGCAGTGTGCCATCCAAATCGGCAACAATCAGCCGAAGATCTGCAAAGCTGCTCATACAAAGACCTGATCCAGCTTATCACGCAGGAAGGCAGAGGCATGCGTGCATACCTTTTGCCAATCTGAATTTCCCGTGTACCAAAATTCCCCTACAAACATCCGTACACCCTGCTGCTTCAGCTCTCTTATGTTTTCCACAAACTCCGTATGACCACTGCCAAACGGTATTTCACGATAATGACCGGGAATAGTTTCCTTTAAATGTGCCGCCACAATATGACCCTTTCCCGTCCGGATATCTTCGTTTACATCCTTCCCGTAAAGCAGACTCGCATTTTTCAAATTTCCCATATCCGGATATACGCCAAGATAAGGAGAAGCAGCCTGTTGAACATAGTGCATGCTTTTTTCCACCGTATCCATAAACGGTGTTTCCATCGTCTCAAAGCCCAGCAGGATTCCCTTTTTCGCTGCCAGCTCCACACAATGTCTCAGGTTGCGGATGAAATTCTGCTTTGTCTGTTCGTTGCCCTCTTCATAGTATACATCATAGCCTGCCAACTGTATGATACGGATTCCCAAATCGTCTGCCAGCTGTACAGCAGCCTCCATGATTTGAAGAGCCTTTTTTTGTATATGTTCATCCGGGTGTCCCAGAGGATACTTACGGTGTCCACTCAGACACATGGAATGAATCCGCACACCGGTTTCCACCATGGCCCGCACAATAGCCTCACGCTCTTCCTTGGTATATTGCAGCCGTGCAAGCTTTTCGTCGCTCTCGTCAACACTCATTTCAAGATAATCAAAGCCGAATTCTCTGCATAGCTGCAGTTTTTCCTTCCATGACAGGGTGTTTGGCATAGATTTCTCATACTGTCCCAGCTCATATGCTCTCATGAGGAGCTCCCCTGTCCATAGTAGGCATTGGGACCATGCTTGCGCTTGAAGTGCTTATCCAGCAATACCTGCTGCATCGGCTGAGCACTTCCATTTTGCAGCATCACACTCACAAACGCCATAGCGGCGCACTCCTCCATCACAACGGCATTGTGCACTGCCTCAAACGGATTCTTTCCCCAGCTGAACGGTCCATGGCTGTGTACCAGCACCCCTGGCATACTGTTTGGATCAATATTTTTCTGCTTGAAGGTCTCCACGATTACATGTCCGGTTTCCAGCTCATATTCTCCATGGATTTCCGCCTCACTCATTTGTCTTGTACAGGGGATATCTCCATAAAAATAATCCGCCTGTGTCGTTCCCAGCGCAGGGATCGCTTTACCTGCCTGTGCAAATGCCGTAGCCCAGCGTGAATGCGTATGCACAGCTCCTCCGATATCTGGGAAGTTCTTATAAAACGCAAGATGTGTCATCAGATCACTGCTTGGCTTTAGCTTTCCCTCCACCACATTTCCTTCCAAATCACATAAAACGATATCCTCAGCACTCATGTCATCATACTCCACACCACTTGGCTTGATCGCAATCATGCCCTGCTCACGGTCGATTCCCGATACATTTCCCCACGTAAAGGTAATCAGTCCATGCTTGGGAAGCAGCAGATTTGCCTCCAGTACCCTCTTTTTCAGTTCTTCCAGCATCGTATACCTCCTAGTCCTCTACGATATAGACCGCTGCCTCATTCGCCGTATGATTGGCGGCAATGATCAGATCACGGTTCTCTTCATTAACCAGACACAGATTAGCCGGACCCACGCCACGATCGATTACTTTCATCACAAAGGCACCGTCCTTATACTGCACATAGAACAGCTCCGCATCCTTTCGACGCACACCTGCCAAAAAGGTCGGTACGCCCCGCAGGGTGCCTCCCACCAGCGTATGGGCAAAGTCAATCTCATTCTCATACGTATATACCCGCTGATAGCTTCCCTCCAGCTTCTTGTAAATGTGGATTTCTGTACCATGAAACGGCTCAATCGTCATAATCTCCTGATTACCGTCCCCATCAATATCCAGCACAGCAATCTCACCAATGGTACCGCTCAGCACGTATTCCACCTGCCACTGTCCGCCTCTGTGCGCAGGCGGTGTGACCTTAACGATTCCCTGATCACTTCCGAAATACCCGCAGGTATGCTGTGCATCCCGATAATAGCCGTGATTGCGATACAGCCCATCCATCAGGACCTCAATCTGTATACCCTCGTTCAAATCCTCAGGCAGCTCACCGACATAGATGCGTCCGGGAACACTCCAGTCCTCCTTGTTCTGCTTTGCAGTCGCTATGGTGGCACCGATAAAATAATTCACACCGTTTTTATGATAGATATCAAAGCGGTGAATATACGGCAGCTGCAATACATCCTTTATAACAAAGCCGCCCTCTGTATATTTTCCCCACACGATCTTGGAAAGGGATGGGGATACCTTGAGGTAAAATTCCTGCACTGCAAGAAACTCCCCCTCCCGATTGGGAATCGGAATAATGGACATGCAGCCACCGGCCTTTTTCCAGATGGTTTCCTTATGCTTAAAGTTCTTTCCCGAAAACATTTCACACATTACATCCGGGTCCTCACTGGCATAGATCAGGTGATTCTCATGCTTCATATGGATGCTGGCAGCACAGTAACAGCGCCGTATTTCATCCAGTTTTCTCTTTGTAATTTTCATTGTCAAAGCCCTCATTTCTGTATGTTCTTATAGAACGTTTTATCGTTAATTCTATAGGTTTTTCGTTAGATTCACGAATTTTTCGTATAAGAAAAGCTGCACTGGGCAGCTTACTCTTTTTTACTTATTTATAGCGGCTGCCAGCCCTTCTTCAATCTCTTTTGCGGACATTACATTTTTCAGTCCAACAATTTTTGTGCCTCGTTTTTCCGCATCCGCAAACATGCTTACAAAGTTTTTGGAGCATAGAACGATATCATACTGGCTTGCGGCAGATTTTCCTTCAGATACCGCACAGTGACGGATTTCCTGGATGCCCAGCCCCATCTTCTTCGTTACCTTTTCGACGTTTAATTTAATCATCATACTTGTGCCTGCACCATTTCCACAGCAGACCAGCAGTTTCAGTTTTCCAGCCATTGTTATCTCTCCTTTATGATTATGTCACTTCTATTTTACGCCTTTTGCGCTTCTTTTTCTTTCATTTTTTCCAGATATTCATCATAATCCTCTGTAATCAGGAAATACGTATCCGGATGCTTGCGATATTGAAGCTGTGGAATTGCAAGCAGAATCAATACAACGATTGCGACACCGAAGTATCCAAGGAATTTCATAATGACGGTGAATAACGGCCATACGGTTGCCCAGTCAAACATTCCCAGATAACCGCCATATGCCGCAAGACCGACACCTCCGGCAATCAGAGCTGAGCCGAATACCTGAATCAGACCGGAGATAAACGGGAACAGCATAGCTGCCTTGATACCGCCTCGATTATCCGCATAGATTGCGATTACCGCATTGTCAAAGAAGACCGGTACAAACCCTGCGATAACCAGTGTCGGACTCTTCATCAGCAGCAGAATCATGATGGCAAGGAACTGACCAAGCGCCCCCATCAGGAAGCCAACCGTAACTGCATTGGCGCTTCCAAAGCCGAATACCGCTGCACAGTCGATGCCCGGAACAGCACCAGGCAGGAAGGTGTTGGAAATACCCTGGAAGGAATTTGTCAGCTCAGTAACAAAGGTACGTACACCAAGCTGCAGGATTGCCAGATAAACAGCGAAGTTCAATGCTGTTGTCATAATGTAGAAGAAGAAGTTATCAGCGGCCTTCATGAACTCCATGCTGACCAGATAATCCTTGCCGAGCACGAGTAGAATCGCTCCGAAGAACAGGAACATCAGAATAGAGGTTGCCACCATATTTTCATTGAAGATGGACAGGAAGCCCGGGAATTTCAGATCATCCAGACGCTTCGTGGATTTTCCCTTCAGCTTATCTGCCAGCTTCGCAAAGATTGCGATACCGAACATCTGCTGGTGAGCGATGGCGAAGCCGCCGCCCTCGGTCAGCTCCTGCGTGATTTCAACGGTAAGATTGGAGCCGACTGCCCAGTACAATCCCAGAATCAGACCCATGAGGATCAGAATTGGTGTATCCCCAAGCTTTGGAAAGCAGAACAGAATCAGCCAGAATGCGGTGGAAGCCTGCTGCATCTGTACATGCCCCGTCGTGAATACAGCGCGCATTTTTGTCCATTTCTTTAAACGAACAAGCAGTAAATTCATAATAAACGCAATCAGCAACAGCAGCATGACCTGTGAAAAGGTTCTGCCAAAGCGTTCCCCAAGCCCTGCTGTAACTGCATTTTGTCCGAAATACGGGTCAATGACCATCGCATCCAGATTAAAACGGTCCTTCAATCCGACCAGAATCGGACGGAAGTTATTGACCAATCCACCGGAGCCGACTGCCAGAATCATATACCCGACGGTTGCCTTGATAAACCCTGCGAATGCTTCATATAACGGTTTCTTAAGCAGCAGATATCCGACCAGAACCATGAGCCCGATGAAATACGCCGGCTGTGTCAGAATATTTGTTGCGAAGAAACTCCAGATACTCATTAAAAAGTCCATAAAGTTTTCCCTCTCTTTATATTGGTTTATGCTTCGTATGTTTGTGCTGCCTGCTGCAGTTCCTCGACTGTATGCGCTTCCAGTAATGCATTGACGAGCTCCTCGTTCATCAAGGCATCCATGAGCTCCTGAATATTATGCAAGTGCTGCTCATGATCGACAGCGGCCAGGGAGAAAAACAGCCGAGCTTTTTTGTCAGGATCCTGTTTATCAAAATCCACAGGCTCTTCCACCTTCATAAAGGAGATGGCAGTGCCATGGCACCCCGCTGCCCCTTCTGTGGAATGCGGCATGGCGATATCTGGTACGATGACAATATAGGGACCGTATTTATTTACACAGTCAATCACTGCCTGCACATAGATATCTTCTACGACTCCCGCTTCCAGCAGCGTACGATAACTGGCACGGATCGCCTCCTGCCAGTCATCAAAGTGCTGTTCAAAGGAATAATAGCCTTTCTCAAGAATTTCCTTCAGCATGCGTTTTACCTCCTATAATATGGAACGGAATGGAACATTCGGTTCATCTGTAAAGCAGTCCTCAAAGCCTCTGCGGTAATGGAACTGGCGCTTGTTCTGATCTGTCGGCCACACATATTTTCCACCGACATCCCAGATAAACGGATGAAATTTATAGTCCAGAACATCCTTTTTGTATTCATACAGCAGATTGATTTCCTGCGGGTCTGCCTTGAAGTTTGTCCAGACATCGTAATGGAATGGAATAACGACCTTGCAGTTCAGTGCTTCCGCCATACGCAGGATATCCACACTTGTCATTTTGTCCTGATTTCCTGCCGGATTCTCCCCATAGGAGCCTAATGCGACATCAATATCATAGTCCTTGCCATGCTTTGCATAATAGGTGGAGTAATGAGAATCTCCGCTGTGATAAACACTTCCGGCTGGTGTCTTTATGATATAGTTAACAGCTTTTTCATCCATATCGGTTGGACACTTACCGCGTACATCCTCATCATTGGTAACCAGACAGGTACGATCGAAGCTGTCCACAACGATGATTTCCGTATCCTTGATTTTCACCACATCTCCCGGCTTCACAACCTGACAGCGCTCTTTTGGTACGCCGTAGCTCAGCCATTTTTCCACACTCTTTTGCGGACCGATAAACGGTACGGCAGCATCGCAGTTTTTCAATACCGCTGCTGCATAGAATGGATCGATATGATCGTTATGATAATGTGTGGATAAAACAGCATCCACCTGTGTTACAGCGAAGGGATCATATACGATTGGCGCAGCACGCAGATTTGGCTGTGTCATTCTTCCTCCGGTCATATTGCGCATCTGATGGAATTTCGCCATCTCTTTGTTTTTCTTCGTTCGTTTTCCATTTCCAAACCACAGGTCGATGGAAATATTCGTATTGTTCTCTGTCTTGATCCATAAGCCGGTACAGCCAATCCACCACATGGCGAAGGTGCCTTTTTCTACGACCTCCTGATCAATTTCCTCATTCAGCCAGGTTCCCCATTCCGGAAAAGCTCCCAGAATCCAGGATTCTCTGGTAATTTCATCTACTTGACTCATTGCATATTCCTCCAATTTCTTACTTGAGCGCGCCGCTTGTTTTTGTACACCCCTATGATAAACATTTCATGAACAATTAGCAATAGTTTTAAATGAACAGTTCATAAAATATATGAATAATTAAAGAAATGTGTGCGATTACAATTCATATAACCATGTATAAATGAATTATTTTATGAATTATATGATTGACAACCAATCATAAAGAACATATAATGAATTTGTAAAAGAGGTGCAGACATATGAAAAAAGGATTATCAAGACTCACGTTCAGTGAAACAACACGCCGTATTATCACCATTGCCATCTATGCATTCTTCACAATCTATACCTTATATAAGCTGCTTCAGGAGCCAAGCCCGGAAGGCAAGCTATGCTATGGTCTGCTTCTGATCATCTTTATGGGCGTAGCGCTCTGGGCGGAATATCTGCGGATTCTATACCAGAAAATGATTACGGCATTGAACATGGATTGTGACGCAGGTCTTGCGAAACATTATTATAACATATTGAAAAAGCGGGATTTCATGAAAAGCTATCGGACAACCCAGCTAATCTTCGATACCCTGTATTATCAGGATATCGGAAAACCACAGACCTGCATCGAGCTATTGGAAAGCAATGAGAAAACCTTTCGCTCCTCCCTGGATTATCTTCTGATTCGCAATTATACCTATTTCTATTCCTATTATAAGCTGGGAAACCGAACAAAGGTAAAGCATTGGTATCCGGAAGTCATGAAGCTGAAGGATACCAAAATCAAGGGCAGCAAGGTATCTCCATTATATAATTGGGAGTTTATTGAGGCCATGTATCTTTCCTGTATGAAGGATTATAAGAAAAGTCTGGCAACGTTCAAGCAGATTGATACCAGATATATGAACAATCGGGAAATGGCACAGTATTATACGGAATTTGGAAAAGTTTACAAAGAATTGAATGATAAGGAAAATGCAGTTATAATGTTTACAAAGGCTATGGAAACAGGGAAACAGCTGTCCAGCAGCAGGGAGGCAGGCGCCTGCTTCCATCGTTTATGAAATGAAACAGGGGATACAATATGAAAATGAATAAGGCAGTCGTGGATGCACGACGCAATAAAATCATGCAGAAGATTCAGAGTCAGGGAAAGGCTGCGGTCGAGGATTTGGCAGAGGAGCTGCAGGTATCACCGCTGACCATACGGCGTGATCTGCAGTTCTGGGAGGAAATGGGGGCAGTGGAGCGCTATTACGGCGGTGCCAAGCTAATCCAGCATTTTGTGGAAAACGACGATCCACAGCTCTCCAACGAACAGTACAAGCATGCCATCGCAAAATATGCCGCACAGTATGTACAGGATGGAGATACAATATTTATCAATACAAGCTCAACTGCACTGCTTGTACTGAAATATATCAAGAACAAGCGTGTCACCGTCATCACCAACAACGGCAAAGCAATTTTCATGGACCATGATCCCATGGTCAGCATCTATCTGAGCGGCGGTGAGCTGCGCATTCCGAAAGAAAGCATGGTCGGCGATTTTGCATTGAATAATCTGAACAAGGTATCGGCAACAAAAGCCTTTCTCGGCTGTAGCGGCTTCAGCGTGGCAAGCGGCATGACTACTGCTATTTTGCAGGAGGTCGCAATCAACGAGGTGATGATCACACGCTGTATCGGTGAAACCTTCATACTGGCAGACCATACAAAGATCGGAACCAATCACAGCTTTATCAGTGGAATGATCCAATCCTTCGATTACCTGATTACGGACCATCTGGCTGACGAGGAGGAACTGACAGCGATACAGGAGGCAGGCGTTAAAACTGTCACACTGGATCCGATTACGCACATTCCAAGCGGAATTGGAAGGCTGTAAATAAAGTCTTTGCTGTACGATGTATCGCTTCTGCTGTCGGAAAAATACCGGGTTTTAAATAAAAAAAGCAGATGGACAAAAAAGGGATGCTTACGGTATCTCTAGTCAACTATTACCATATTTGTTAAGCATATGGGCAGCCTGCCCTCTTAGGTAAAGTTTCTATTCACCGACGATTAGCAAATCAACAAAGGGTATCATACAGTAAATTCATTACTTATAAGATTATTATCCTGCTTTTTTCCCGTTTCTTAACTATGATTATGCAATATTGGTGAATAGTAACTAGGTGAACTGTATATTGCTTACCTGAACCATAAGACAACTCATAAGACAACCATAGCAACAAACCATAAGATACCATTGACATTCAACAGCAATTCGTTATAATAATGTTGTGGTGATAACATCCATCGCGTATTAAGAAAAGCCAGAAGAGTGACCTTCTGGCATTTTTATGCTCATTGCTTTCTGTTCATGCGCTTAACAGCAACATTCACTATGACAGCCTTCATAATGGCTATGATAACATCCATCGCAATCACCTCCTTTGCGATTTATCGGAGGCTGGAAAGCAATAATTAATAATACCATAGCTTATCAAAAGAATGATTAAAAATCCTTATATACGAGATTTTTCATTAATACTTTTCAGATTATAACAAGTCATTTCCATATCAATGATTCCTCATAGCTCCATTCATAAAAAGCACTTTGACATCGGCGAAAAAACGGATGTAGTTTTTCTAATCGGTCCTTTACGATACAATCCGCTACATTGCATGCTTCATCTTTTGTGTTTGCTCTTGACGAACGTAAGGAATATGAATATAATGACTATATCAACAAAATCAGTCAAAAAGAGGTGATACCATGCCGAAATGCTATTCTCCCCAGGAACGCGATTATATCCGTAAACGCCTGAAGGAAGAAGCAGCCTCCTGCTTAATGCAATACGGTGTTCGCAAAACAACCGTCGATGAACTGGTACAGAGGGTCAATATCCCAAAAGGAACATTTTATCTTTTTTATAAGACGAAAGAGCTTCTACTGTTTGAAGTTATTCTCGAACAGCATGATCTGATGGAAAAAAGCATGATGCAGGAAATAGGCAGACTCGATCCGTTGCATATAGACAGTGAAGCCCTGACCGAGATGCTGTTTCAATTTTATAAAATGGCGGAAAAGCTGCCGATTCTGTTAAATCCAAGAGAAGTTGAACTGCTGGCACGCAAGCTGCCGCCTGAAATTCTGGAACAGCATATGGGACATGATACCGATATGATTGAACAGCTGCTGAAATGCTTTCCCCTGAAGAGCCATAGCCCGCAAACACTGAGCACGGCCTTTCGTGCTATTTATATGGCTACCCTTCATGCGAAAGAAATCGGAAATGAGCATTACGATGAAGCGTTGAAACTGCTGATTCGCGGTGTAGTACTGCAGATATTGCAATAGTCCGGCTTTGCGCCGGATTCTATTTTAAAGCATTTTGACTATTAAAATAAAATCAGTCAATTAGTCTAAGGAGGACAAATCATGATTAACGTTGAACATCTTTCATTCCACTATACAAAGGAAGCATTCATTCAGGACATGAATTTCAATGTAAAGCGCGGTGAAATATTTGGATTTTTAGGGCCGAGCGGCGCCGGAAAAAGTACCTTACAGAAAATTCTCATTGGTTTGCTTCCGGGATATGCGGGCTCTGTTCAGGTGAACGGTGTAGAATGCCGAACCCGTAAAAACGATTTTTACGAATCGATTGGTGTGGATTTTGAATTTTCCACCCTATATGAGAAGCTTACTGCCAGAGAAAACCTGAAGCTCTTTGCTTCACTCTATCAGAATACTGCCTGCGATATTAATAAGCTGCTGGCGTCTGTCGGACTATCAAAGGATGCCGACAAAAAAATTTCCAGCTTCTCCAAGGGAATGAAATCCCGCTGTAATTTTATCAAGGCTCTGCTGCATGATCCCGATCTGCTATGCCTTGATGAGCCGACAAGCGGACTGGATCCGGCAAACAGCAGGCTGATGAAGGACCGTATTCTGGAGGAAAAGCAAAAGGGAAAAACCATTCTCCTTACGACACATAATATGGAGGACGCAACGGAGCTGTGTGACCGGGTTGCTTTCATTGTAAACGGGCATATCTGTGCATTGGATACTCCGCATAATCTCATCATGTCCAAAGGTGCAAGGCGCGTTACGTATACATGGGAGGAGGAGGGTGAGCAGCAGGCAGTCTGTCCTATGGATACCCTGTCTTGCGATACACAGCTACAGCGGCTGATTGCAGAAAACCGTCTGCTATCCATTCACAGCAGTGAGCCGACGCTGAATGATATCTTTCTGGATATCACAGGGAGGACGCTGGTATGAGAATTTCTGCACTGATCCGTTCGGATATACGCCTGCAAATACGCCACGGCTTTTATGCCCTGTACATCATTCTGACTACCTTTTATATCCTGCTGCTGGCTGCTGTTCCTGCTTCATGGAAAGGAATCATTGCGGCATTCGCCATATTTTTTGATCCTGCCACAATGGGATTGTTTTTCATGGGTGCTATGATGCTGTTTGAACGCAATCAGCGCATCCATCAGGCACTTGCAGTGTCTCCGGTTTTACCGAAAGAGTATATATATGGAAAGCTTGCTTCCTTTGGGTTGATTTCTTTGCTTGTTGCGGCAGTTCTGGCACTGGTTTCCAAAACTCCACTGCTTCCTGTGTTAGCAGGAACATTGCTTGCTTCCTCTCTGTTTACCCTGCTTGGTATCATTGCAGCTGCGCATATAAAAAGTCTAAATCAGTTTTTGCTGGTCAGCGTTCCACTGGAAGGTATTTGTTATGTCCCTCTGCTCGTCTATCTTATGGGCTATATGCACAATATCCTCTCGCTGTTTCCGACAGCTGTCTGCATGGATCTGATTTTGAATAAACCGGTATCTATCCTTGGCATCAGCATGGTCATAGCTGCATTTGTACTGCTGTTTATACTCGCACAAAAAAGTCTTGCGTCCATGTGGAAAAAGGAAGAGGGTGCAACGCTGTGAAGGCCATACGACTTAGCTTTCTGCAGCTGCTTCGCTTTATCCGCAATGATCTGATGCTGCTGGTGGTGCTTTCCACCCCGATTCTATGCACGCTGCTCTATCGGCTTCTGCTTCCTGTACTAGAGAAATTCTTATGTAAAGCATTGGGGCAGTCAGCTGTTATAGCGCCTTTCTATCCACTTTTGAATATCTTCTTCTGTATGCTTGCTCCCGCTATGTTCTGCTTTGTATCCGCTATGATTTTACTGGAGGAACGCGATGAGCATACCGCAGTATATCTGATGATTACGCCTTTGGGGCGCAGTGGCTACTTATGCTCCAGACTACTGCTGCCCGCCATACTCGCCGCCTGTTATACCTGTTTGCTGCTTCCCTTCGCCGCATTGAGCAGTCTGTCATTTCCTGAAATGCTGTTGTTTTCCGGTATAGGGGCTCTTCAGGGACTGATATCGGCAATGCTTACCATATCCTGTTCCTCCAATAAGCTGGAAGGTATGGCAATCACGAAGCTATCCTCTCTCTTGATACTATGCGCTGCTGCCCCCTGGTTTTTACAGGATGCGATACAATATCTGCTCTCCTTTTTCCCTGCCTTCTGGTTGGGAAAAGCCGTTGTGGAGAACAATCTCCTCTTTCTTCTTCCCTCCCTCTTCACTGCTTTATTATGGATTGCTGGCTTGTGGAATCGGTTTCGCCGCATACTATCGGGACTTCTATAGTGAACTCGTTTGCATGCTGGAAAAGACTGACAGACAATGAAAATAAGCCTACCCTTTCATTTTGTGTATTTATCAGCTGATTCCCTAACCAAGACAAAAAGAAGAATTTTTTGAGCAAGGCTTTATCCGATACCTTTTGATGGGCACACCTTATATTTCTCAAAATCACTGCCATGTCGATTGCTCTGTAACATGAGCTGTTTCCGCAATTCAACTTCCAACATGATTTTCTGAAGTAGAATTTAACTTTTCCCTTTTGGTCCAAAATGATTCATAGCTATCTTCTGTTTACTTTTTCTCCAGATATGATATGATGTTTCCATGAACTATAGTGTAATTATTGTTGCGGCTGGAAAAGGTACGAGGACCGGCCTGACCTATAACAAGGTATTTTACAAAATCGGGAATGCTCCCATCATCACACAAACGCTGAAGCCGTTTCTGGAAGATGCAGATTGTGCGAAAATCATTATGTCGATCTCTCCTTTTGAACAGGAGGAATTTGAAAAGGTCATTCACAGCGAGAAGATCGTCTATGTTCCCGGTGGAGCAACCAGACAGGAAAGCGGATACCTCGGTCTGCAGGAAGTAGAAACAGAGTTTGTCATGATTCACGACGGCGTTCGCCCATTTCTGACAGAAAAGCATTTACAGGCATTGAAGGATGCACTGAAAACAGAGGATGCCGCCTTACTGATGGTGCCACTGATCGATACCATCAAGGAAGTAAAAGACGGCTATGTCGTGCACACACCGGAGCGCTCTGATTATATGAGTGCACAAACACCGCAGGCATTTCGCACACAACTGATCCGCAAATGCCATGAAGAGGCAAAAAAACATCCGGAGATTGTTGCCAGTGACGATGCTATGCTCGCAGAATTGTTCTCAGATGCAAAAATAAAGGTTGTAGAAGGAAGCTATGACAATATAAAAGTTACTACACAGCGTGATTTGAAACAGATTCATCTGCTTCATGAAGAGCAGAACAGGTAACCAGAGAACCGGCCGTGTCATGGATACACAGCCGGTTCTTTCATATAAAGAAATGAATCGCATTTCCTGATGGAACCTGTTTTGATACCTATAAAGAAAGGGTGGACTCTATGAAAAAGCTGCAGATAACAGAAACACTGAACGCCTATGAATTTGAAGAACTAATTCCCTACAAAACCTATGTCTACGCTCTTATAAAGGATGACACAGTCTATATAATTGATACCTTTTGCGGCTCTGCCTACATGGAGATTATAAAATCAGATTATCCAAACAGCAGCTTTATCGTCATCAACACACATTATCACTTTGATCATATATGGGGAAATTACAGCTTTTCTGATTGTCCCATCTACGCGCATCAAAGCTGCCGAGAAATGATACGAAGGCATGGTGCACAGGATTTGCAGGAGCAGGCACAATATTTTCAGGGTGTTCACAAGCTGATACCTCCAAATCATTGCTTTGACGGCAGACAGCTGACACTATCAGACGGACTGCTTTTATTATATACACCCGGTCATACCATCGATGGTATCAGTCTATACGATCAAGAACAAAATGCCCTGTTCGTCGGAGATAATCTTGAAAAGCCGCTCATTCAGATTGAGAAGGGATTACTGAGGGAATATAGGCAGACTCTGAAAGATTATCTTTCATTGCCCGTAGAGCATTTTTATGCAGGACACACCCTGTACATGACAAAAGCAGATGTGGCAGATTCTCTGGCGTATATACATGCACTACTGGCAGGAGAACCCTTGTATTTTAACAATGCGGAAACGCAGAGCATGCATGCTGAGAACATGAAGCTGCTATAACCGCTATGAAGAAATGAAACCACCTCTATCTATATTGTTTTATCCTTGCAGGGTCTTCATGAGAAGATACAGCCAAGAGTTTTTCATAAATGGATAAAAATTCAGAGCATACGTTACGTAGTCTGTATGCTTAATTTCCTTTATCACTCCATACGCTGCTCACAGTTTGCATATTTACAAAAGCAAAATGAAAAAAAAGCATTATTTGAGAGTCATCTCATGAAAGCTTGAACAGAGATGCGATTTGTTTATCTTTACGCACGAAGGCACATAACAGCGATCCTGCACCGGATAGGTTCTTGATACGGCCAGGATCCATCCTCATGAAGGACAAAAAGGATCAGACATTTCAAAACTGACCCTTTTTATTATGTGCTTCTAAATTATAACCGATGGTGTACAAGAACCGAAGGAGCTACAGCTTTTGATTTTCAAAGTCATTCCCCTCTCATTTACACAGTCGTAGAATAGCCTCTATTGTTCGCATTTCTTCCACCCGTTCTTAACGATCTCTCTTTTCCTATACTCATAAAATCTGAAGTCTGCCTCCTGCATACAGCAATTCCTCTCGAAGAGTCGGACCTGCCAATTCAATATTGCCGGGACGCAGTGCACTCTTCGCACCGCTAAAAGACAGACAGCAATGTCCCAGTTCCTTCAGTGTGTGCAAAGCCTCCTCACCGATTGCAGTAATTGTATAGACCTGATCACATAGGCATAGTGTATCCCCGACACATGGATCCGCAAGCAATTCCCCAGCCGTATGCAGAATAGAGATATCTGCCAGCTCCTGCGGTGCTGAATCATTGAAAATTATAAGGAAATTACAGTCCTCATGCAAAAACTCCAGCGCACATTCTCCCCATCCGCTTATTCTTGTATCATATTTCATAACACGCTCTCCTTTCAATACAGACCTATGCTGAACAGATAGGCAATCAATACCGCCAGAGGCCCTGTTAGCATGCGACTGTACAGCACAGCCGGTACACCTGTCTCCACGGTTTTTGCATCGGCCTGACATAACGATAACCCTACCGGAATGAAATCACAGCCGACCTGCGCATTGATGGCAAATAATGCAGGTAAAGCATACTGTGGCGGTATGTTTCCCAGTGCAATCTGTGTCCCAAGCAAGGCTCCGACAACCTGTGCAATAACTGCTCCAGGCCCCAGAATCGGAGATAAAATCGGCAGGGAGCACAGTAGGGAAATCACAAGCATACCGGGCAGCGTCGCACAAAGAGGTGCAATCGTATGTGCTATCAGAGTTCCCAGTCCAGTTACCTGAATGATGCCCAAAAGCGTTGCAGTAAACGCCATAAAGGGCAAGATATTACGCAATACCATCTCTATGGTTTCCCTTCCTGCAGAATAACACAGGCTGACAACGCGGCTCATTCCAAGACCGACACGAAGAAGCGGATTTTCTTCTGAAACAGATTGCTGTTTTTCCTCACTCTCCGGGATGGTTTTCGCAGAAGCTAAAGCCTCCGTTACTACTTCAATCTGTGCTTCGCTGATATCTGATACATATAAATCTTCTGTGATGAACCTTGCCAGCGGACCGCTTTTCCCTGTCGCAAGAACATTGATTGTCGCAATGCCCTTTTTTGGATAGACCCCGCAGCGAGCGGTACCTCCGCAATCAATAACCGCAGCCAGAATTTCCTCCTCCGGACAGCTGCCGGTAAACCCGTCTATGACATCACAGCGACATGCATCAGCCAATGCCTGCGCAACCGGATGAATGCCTCCTCCGCACACACATAAAATGATGTGCTTCTGCTTGCTTGGATATAAAAGCAGCGGACCTCCCCAGCCTGCAGCTCCCTGTGTAATTCGGACGCAGGGGTACGCAATATCCTGTTTTTCCTCTTCACATATTTTCTTCTCTGACGATACCGATGCTTTTTTAACATCCTGCTTCTGACTCAGAAACGCTGAAATACGCTCACTGATCATACCGCGTACAATCATGATTACCAGCCCCGCCATGAAATAACGGATTGCCAAATCTCCCAGAGGCAGCTTTTGTTCACTGATTCCTGCAGCTATTCCCATATAGACAAACAGCTCGGATGCATTCGCATGTGGAAACAGTGCGGTAACCGGATGCAGGAAGCTCACACAGGCATCGTAATAGGCCGCCTTATATCTCTCATCCAGAAATTTTCCAAAGGTGAAGCAAAGCGGATTCCCGAGAAACAATACCGCCATGAGCGGCATTAGTGTATAGCGGGCAATACGCCAGCGTGTCAGTGCCTTTGTGAAAGCTTCAACACGGTTTTCTCCAATCATTTTAACGATTGCCTGCACTGCGGTCATCAGACAGACAACCATAGGCAGTATATTGGTTATCCATCCTAGTAGGATGCTTCCCCCGGTTTCAAACATTGACAGAAAGCTCTGTGCCATATTGGTAAACAGCTCCATTTAAAGGGCCTCCTTCAAAGAAACCACCCTCATATCTCTTCGTTCAGCAGTGCCATCATGCTACGAATACAGCTGATATCCGTTATCAGAATATTCACCTTACCCGCACGAATGACGCCCAATACAGCCTCCCCCTTGTCTGCACCGACTGCTACACCGACACGATTTTTCACCTTCAGCAGCTTTTCGTCGGATAACCCCATAACTCGATCATTAAAGGAACGAAATGCATCACTGTTTCCATTTGCATCCACATATTTCAAGAGAACATCGCCAACTGCTCCCTGCTTTTTGAAATCCTCATAATCCTCTTTTGTCAGATAACCGCATTTCACAAGGGTTGGCTCCTTTGCTGTTGTTGTTCCGATGCCCATAATCACTGTTTTCAGCTTTTTGAAAACTGAAACCACCTCCCTGACCGGCTTCTCTTTCAAAAATCCCTGCATAACCTTTGGATCATCAAACATCGCCGGCGCGAAGAACTGCATCGCCTTCCCGTGAAACTTCATGGCAAAGCCCTTTGCGATATCATTGGAATGGTAGCCCTCCTCCATCTGATAGGGTGAGCCGACACCACCGACAACCGGTACAAAGGTAGCATCCACTTCATCCACACTTTTCTTAACATTAACGATACTGCTCAGCGTTTTTCCCATAGAAACCCCAATGGTATCTCCCTTATTGATAATACGGGATAAATACAGCAGCGCCTCTTCAAAAACATGCTGCATATGGTCCGCCTTGCTTTCCAGCTCCAGCTCATCCACAATAAGAACCTCCTTCAGTCCCAGCAGCTGCTCCACTCTGCGCTCCAGCTCTCCATACAGGACACTGTCCGGATTTTCCAATTCAATTTTCACAACCCCGGTTTCCTTCCCGGCCCGCAAAAGCCGTGATACGGTTGCTCTGGATATTCCTACAGCATCACAGATTTCCCGTTGTCCCATGCCATCCACATAATACAAATAACAGCATTTATAAATCAGACGGGCATCATCAACTATTTTTTTCACACAGTTCCCTCTTTCCTGTAAACGTTTTCTTTCGTAATAAAAGATTATCACAATCATTTATTGACGTCAACGTTCCATGCTGAACAAGTGTGAAAATAACATTGTAAAGCTATCTGCCTACCTTTCAAGCACCGTTTACATATACCACCGTTTACATATACCGTTGCAGGAATTCCCTATATAGCAAAAAAAGCGCTTATGCACTCTTCTAGCGCATGCAGACTACTCCATTTACCCTTTTGTATCACCTGCCCATTGCATTTCCCTTTTTACCTATGTATAATAAAGAAAGCAAGGAGGCTTCCTCATGAAATGTAAACATCGTATTTTATTAGCAGCGACTTTGCTGACGTGTGTTGGAGGTGTGCAGATACTGAGAAGCAGTCTACAGAATCAGAAACAGGACACTATCCTCAAAGCCATTTTTGAAAAGCACGCTACCGTATCCGCCAACGGCATGGATGTGACAGACAGCTTTCTCTGCGAGCACCTTTTCAAATATGAGCAAAAACAATATAGCACCATATACCAGGATATTGCAGTAAATGATTATGAAATCAACAGCTTTTTCACAGCTGATAATACACCGCTTTTGACAAGAGATGCAGAAGATAACAGCTGTTTTTATGATAACGCAGGAGCACCGATCAGCACTGTTCAATAAAGCGGATATTCTGAAAATACATTACAGTTTATTACCGTAAACAGAAAGAGCAGTTTTGAAGCAAGCTTACTGTATACAGCTGACAGAAGATAATTTATAGAAAAAGCATAGAAAAAAGCTCTTTTCATCGGCATCCATCATTGCCTGGAAAGAGCTTTTCTTTTTTGATTATGAAAGCAAGCATCACTATAAGACACGTTCTGTAAACGATACTCCCGGATCCTGCTTTTCTTGCGCCGTTTTCTAAAGGTGAGCTTGACAGCCTGACAGAATAAGAAATATCACAGCTGCTACAGTATGCATTGTATCGTTAACCGAATATTTTATCCTGCTCCTGACGCAGCTTATAGATCAGTGTTGATGTGTCTAGCTCGATATCATCATATGTGATCAGCTCCCCCTTCTTCACATCACGCTTCATGACTGCCTTATTATTGACCAGACCATATGGTACATAGCCCTTTTCCTTTGCCTCTTCATGCTTGCAGATGGAACCATAGGTGGTATACCCGCCAATACCGTCAATCGTCTGTCCCGCCTTCAAATCGATTTTCGCAACAGTAATACATTCGGAAACCAAACCGTTTTTCGGAACAATAGTAGGCTCCCCGTCAATAACAACCTTGGCAGCCGTCAAAGGAGTTTCCAGATTGCACAGGTGGTATGGACGATACAGTGTCCACAGTGGACCAGGCCCCATAGAGTGATACTGCATCTGATATGCAATTTCTTCATTATCGGTTGCCACTGTCACAAAGACTCCCGGCGCAATACCGTTCACATACTCCACAACACCATGCTGATTCAGAATACCGCCATCCTCCTTCAGCTTATACGTTTCATTCAGACTCTTCACGTCACTGGCGATTCCATGTCCTCCGATCACATCAGGAACAAGCCCTGTAGCGTTTGACATCGCTGTCATTTCTACCATGGTTTTTGTACCATCCTTAAAGGCACACAGCATCTTCGGAGACATTTTTCTTCTTGTAGCCTCTTCCAAAACGGTATCCGGATTACAATTCTTATCAATGCGATTGTTCTTACCTTTTCCCATGACCTTAACTTCCAGACCCATCGCTGTAGCGAAATCATACAGCTCCATAACAGCACCCGGCTCATCTCCGGCGCTTCCTGTATAAATAACACCGTTGTCCTTTGCCATTTTATCCAGCAGCGGCCCGATGACAACATCAGTTTCCACATTCAGCATAACCACATGCTTTTTATTTTTAATCGCATCTGTTGCGACCTTTGCCCCTACATCAGGTACACCGGTAGCATCGATTGCCACTTCAACTGGGCGGCACTGGGAAATCAGGTTGGAATTGGTCGTTGCGACATACTTTCCTTCATCCATTGCTCGATCCGCTTCTGCAGTGTCATTGGTACGTACAATATCCGCATCCTTTACCCCTGCATATTTGAATGCGTGCACCGCAAGCTCCAAATCGATATCAGATACTACAGCTGGTGTGATTCCCTTCATCAGCACCATCTGCGTAACCATACCGCGTCCCATCTGACCGGCACCTACGATACCGCATTTGATGATGTTTCCTTCCTTTTCTCTTTGTTCCAGTTTCTTGTTCATGTTTAACATAACAGATGTCCTCCTTTTTCCTATATATAAATAGATCCTGTTATTTTCTTGCTTCCATCCTTTAATAATTTCGTTGCACAATTTCTATTTTCTGCTTTGTTTAATCTCTTGATTCATTTACAATTTCGTCATTCAATTTCTATTGTTCCACCGACAAGCAGCTGTTCTGCTTTGATAGGCTCGCCGACAAGCTCAATGATCCCCGGTCGTTCCACTGTATCCAGCCCCTTGAAGGACAGCGTACAGTGCCCCAGCTCTTTCAGCGTATTGAGTGCTTCCCAGCCGACATCGGATATCGTATATTCCACACCGCAGATACGAACTGTATCTCCCTTTTTCGGGTCTTCTTTCACTTCACATTTGGTATGCAGGACAGAGATGTCTGCCAGCTCCGAAGGTGCATCCTCATTGAAGATGATAATGAAGTTACAGCATTCATCCAGAAAATCCAGAGCACATGCGCCGAGTCCTGTAATCGTTGCCTGATATTTCATGATGCCTCCTTTTTAGTACATGCCAATACTGAATACGAATGCGATGATAACAGCCAGAGGCCCGGTTATCACACGGGAGTATAAGACTGCCGGAACACCGAACTCAATCGTTTCCGGTTCTGCCTCACCAAGCGATAATCCTACCGGTACAAAGTCACCGCCGACCTGTGCATTGATAGCAAACAAAGCTGGTAGTGCGTATTGTGCAGGGATATTTCCCAGACCGATTTCCGCACCGAGCAGGGTACCGACAACCTGTGCGATAACTGCACCAGGACCCAAGATGGGAGACAGGAACGGCAGACCGCAAATCAATGAGATTACAATCATTCCCGGCATGGTCGAGCATAGTGGAGAAATCGTATTTGCGATGACATTTCCCAAACCACTGACCTGTATAATACCAAGAATTGTGGATGTAAAGGCCATGAACGGCAATACATTCTTGATCACCATTTCGATGGACTCACGTCCTGCCGCAAAGAATTTGTTTACCACCTGACCGACACCAATACCGATTCTGGTAATAATACCGGGCTTTTTCCCCTGATTCGCCTCTTCCAGCTCTTTTCTGGCCTGTGCCTTTGTCTTTGGTGCCCCCGGCTTACGTTTCTCTTCCGGTTCTTTTTCCGTATGCACCTCTTCATCCGTAAATACGATGTTATCCTCTTTTACATCAGATACATAGATGTCCTCTGTAATAAACTGTGCCAGTGGTCCGACAGCACCTACCGGAACGATATTCACTGTATGAATGCGTTTTTTCGGATAAACACCACAGCGTGCAGTCCCCCCGCAGTCCACTACCGCTACAAGCACCTGTTCATCCGGAACAGTCGTTTTAAAGCCATCTACGGTTTCAGCTCCAGTCATTTCAGCGATTTTTGCGGCAATCGGATGAATTCCCCCACCGGTTACACACAAGATTTTATTGCAGGTTTCATTGGGTTCCAGCACCAGCGGTCCGCCCCAGCCACTGCTTCCCTTCGTGATTTTTACCTTTCTATACATGTCCTATTCCTCCGTGTTTCCTTTTGCATTTGTAAATTTTGAAGTCAGTCGCTGATAGATTTTCTCCGTCAGTACACCTCTGATCAAAATGACAATCAGACCAACGATGAAATAACGAACTGCCAGATCCCCAAGCGGCAGATTCAGCTTTGTAATACCTGCCGCAATCCCCATGTATACAAACAGCTCTCCTGGATTTGCATGCGGGAATAATCCGGTTACCGGATGCAGAAAGCTTACACAGGAATCATAATATGCAGGCTTGTATTTTTCTTCCACGAAGCGCCCAAAGGTATAACACATCGGGTTTCCCAGAAACAGCACTGCCAGCACCGGTACAACGGTATAGCGCGCAATCGTATATCTTGTCAGTTTCTTTGTGAAGCTTTCAACTCGTTTTTCTCCTATCAGCTTGATGATGGAATTGATGGCTGTCATCAGACAGATTACCATAGGGATAATCCCGGTAACCCACCCTACGAAGGTTTCTCCTCCTGCCTGAAATAATGCCATGAATCCTTGTGCAAAATCAGATATGAATTCCATATGTCACTTCCTCCTTATGTCAATCCACTCTTACGCAGTTCGAGATGTTCGGCCGTGTTCATCTCTTCCGTGCAGTCTGCATTGTGAAAGCGCAGCTCCAGTGCTTCCAATGCCTGTATATATCCTCGATACTGCTTCTGTTTTTTCGCTTCCATGGAGCGAAGCTGTTTTAGAAGCTCATCGATTGATACCCCTTTTAAATTTTTGCCCAGCAGACGATCTACCTGATGAAACTTTGCCAGGAAGGTCTTGCCGTCCATAATCTCACAATCTGTGATGATTTGCTCACAATCACAGGCAATGATTACGATATTTCCATTGAAGAGCTTACCTCTTTTCTGTCCGATTCCCACATTTCCCTTTTTATGAACACGCCGTATAGCAGTTTTATAATTTCTAATCTGGAATACACCTCCCACTGCCTGCATAACAAACAGTGATATCGCAATCATAAAGATCAGCATCAAATCGTTTGACATGATGATCCCTCCTCTTCCATCAATAACAGCAGCTGCTTAACACAGCTGATATCGGTAATCAGAATATTGATTTTCTTTGCCCGGATTACACCGAGAATGGCCTTGCTCTTTTCTTCACCCACCGCGATTCCGATACGGTTTTCTATATTCATGAGTCCTTCATCCGACAGTCCCATCACCCGTTCATTAAATTCATGAAATGCTGTACTGTTTCCATCTTTATCCAGAAACTTCAATAACACATCTCCGACAGCTCCCTGTTCCTTGAACTGCTCATAGTCCTCTTTGCTGAGATAACCGCATTTCACGAGGGTGGAATCTCTGGAGCTGCAGGAGCCAATTCCCATAATGACGGTTTTCAGCTTTTTAAACAGTGCGGTTACTTCCTGCACGGGGCGTTCCTTGAGAAAGCCCTCCATGATATTCGTATCATTGAACATGGCAGGCGCGAAGAACTGAACAGCACTGCCGTGAAACTTCTTCGCAAAGGCATTGGCGATTTCGTTGGAATGATATCCCTCATCCGATTGCAGCTGTGTACCGACACCGCCAACTACCGGAACAAAGGTACAGTCAATCTCCTCAACACTGATTTTACCGTTGGCCAGATTATACAAGGTCTTTCCCATGGAAACTCCAATATAATCCTGATTGTGAAAGATGCGCGCCAGATAGGCCAGTGCCTCCTCATATACCCGCTGCATATGATCGGCTTTGCTTTCCAGCTCCATTTCATCAACAATCAGCACTTCCTTCAGACCCAGCTGCTGTTCTATGCTTCTCTCCAGCTCCCCATACAGAATACTATCCGGATTATCCAATTCAATTCTGACAACACCGTTTTCCTTGCCGGCCTTTAACAGCCTTGAAACAGTCGCTCGTGAGATTCCAAGCTGATCACAGATTTCCTTTTGTCCGAGTCCATCCATGTAATACAGATAACAGCATTTATAAATCAGCCGAGCATCATCAACAATTTTTTTCATTCCAGCGCCTCCTTTCTGTAAGCGGTTCCTTTATCTGCTTTAAGATTACCACAGCATTTTATTGAGGTCAATGCATAAATACTGAACATATGTATAAGTGAATTTTGTTAAATGTTTATCTTAATCATTTGTTCCATATAGAAACAATGATTGAATGATAGTTCTTTCACAATATGAAAATATGACGATAAACAAAGGATTTCCACATTACAACAGGAGTATCTGTATGATCTTTTCCTTTTCTTTTTGCACATAAATTCTGTCTGCCTCTTCATAAAGTCTATAAAACCCCATTACATCCGATAAGTTCACAGCTTTTTAAACGCTGTAAAGGATACCTGTCCGCGCTTCTGTACAAATGTATAAGCCAATCAACACCAACTGCATCATTTTCCTGCACCTTTTACTTAAATCAACATTTCGTGGTACAATACATAGTAGAAAAGAGGATTGATAGAATGTATAAGCAACGACGTCATGCACTGGCTAATCTGCTGCCGGAAAATTCCATCGCTTTGTTCTTCAGCGGTAAAGCCCCGTATAAGGTAGGCGATGAAAAGTACCCATTCAGCGTAGACAGAAGCTTCTATTACCTGAGCGGTCTGGATAAGGAGAACATGATTCTGGCAATTATCCGAACGCAGGGAGAAATAAAAGAACAGCTGTTTCTGGAGCAATATGATGAGGAACAGGCGAAATGGGTCGGTGGAAAGCTTTTACCCAAGGAGGCATCTGATATCAGTGAGATTACGGAGATTTTCTGGATCGAGGAAGCAATGGATCTGCTGGGTCTTCAGATTTCACGATTATTTGATCATGAATCCCGTGTTGATATCTATGCGGATTTCACACGGCAAGAAGCCTATCAGGCGGACAGTGAGGCACATCGCTTCACAAGAGAGCTGCTGCGTCAGTACCCCTATGTAACCCTGCATAATGCAGCCGCCAGAATAAGCAGTCTGCGTTTAATCAAGGATGAAAAAGAGCTTGCTGATTTGAAGCAGGCTATTGAAGTCACACGACAGGGAATTATGGCGATGATGGATCATGTATGCAGTACGATGAAAGAGAATCAGGTTGAGGCATGGTTTGATTTTGTATTAAAGACCAATGGCTGCTCGCATTCCTTTCCATCCATTATCGCCAGTGGAAGAAATGCCACTGTGCTGCATTATGATGAAAATAACCAGAAAATAAAAAAGAACTCCCTTGTGCTGTGTGATCTGGGTGCCAGCTATCATTATATGAATGCCGATATCACAAGAACCTTTCCGGCAAATGGTGCCTTTACAAAGCGGCAAAGAGAAATCTACAATATTGTTCTCGAGGCCAATCAAACCATCATGTCACTGGTACATCCGGGCGTTACGCTGAAGGAGCTGAATCAGGAGCTGCTTCACTTTTATGAAGGCAAGCTGAAGCCGCTTGGCTTGTTGAAGCGTGGAAAAAGGGTTGAGGATTATTACTGGCATGGAGTATCGCACATGCTGGGACTGGAAACACACGATGTGTCTTTGAGCGGCTATAAGCTGCGTCCCGGCAATGTGTTTACGATTGAACCAGGCTTATATCTGGAGGATGAAGGAATCGGCATCCGCATCGAGGACAACGTGCTGGTCACTGAGGATGGCTGTATAAATCTGTCTTCCTCTATCATCAAGGATCCGGATGAAATCGAAGCATATATGCAGGAACACAACATTCATCTGAAAGTGTAAGAAAAGAAAAAGACAGTTTGATAAGCAAACTGTGCAGGAGTGTTTATGAAACATATTATCAATGAATTTAAAGAGTTTATCATGCGGGGAAATGTGCTTGATCTGGCGGTCGGGGTTATCATCGGCGGTGCATTCCAAAAAATCATAGCCTCTCTGGTCAATGATGTTATCATGCCGGTTATTACATTATGTACCGGCGGTATCGATTTTACCAACTGGTTTATTGCACTGGATGGAAATCATTACAATACTTTGCAGGATGCAGTAGCTGCCAAGGCTGCGACACTGAATTACGGAACCTTTCTCACAGAGGTGATCAACTTCATCATCATGGCGTTTATTATCTTTATGATGGTAAAAATGATGAATTCACTCTCTAGAAAGGTCAAGAAGCCGCAGGAGAAGGAGGACGCTGCACAGGCTACAAAAGTATGTCCGTATTGCAAAAGTGAGATTGCCACAGAGGCGGTTCGCTGCCCGCATTGTACCTCTGTGTTGGAGAAAGCTAGGATACATGATAATTTGAATAGCTAAGGCTAACAGATATAAAGGTCGGTCGATTGACATGACCTTTTTTCATATGGCAGACATATCAATGGTTAAAGCTTTTATACAAGGAAGAAAGCAGGCTGTCATGCTGTATTTATATATATGTATATCTTTTCATGAGAATTTAATAGATATTTTAGAATAAAAGCTTCCATCGCTTATCGTATGTATTAGAAAAAGCATAAGGAAACCCTCCTCATGCTCACATTTCCATTTCCGTGCTCTGCAGCACCTTCACATATTTATAGAAGGTCGCCTTTTTCAGTGAGGTCCTTCCTGCATATTCACGGTTTGAATACCCTGTGACTCCAGATATTTTGTGACAGTATTCCACCTGTTCCTTGAAATCCTCCGGCAGACTCGCACGCGGTCTTCCATAGCTCCCCGCTCCCTCTTTCTTCTTCTCCAGTGCCTTCACGATCCCCTTATACTGCGCCTTCTTCAGCTCCTCCCGCTTCTTTCGCTCCTCTCGCTTCATCAGATACAGGATGTCCA
>NZ_JANGCA010000110.1:0-5597 GCF_024463855.1 Clostridium sp. DFI.1.208
AACATAGATTGTTCTAATTCATATCTATACAGTTAGCATTGATGCTAACTCATTAAATTGATTATGAAATATTCAAAGCTTGATAATAATTTTATAAGGAATATGCAATAAATAAAAGGCTAAATAAAGGTGATAATTGAGCCGAACATAGATTGTTCTAATTCATATCTATACAGTTAGCATTGATGCTAATTCATTAAATTGATTATGAAATATTCAAAGCTTGATAATATTTTTAGTTTCAAAAACACAATAAAAATCTGATTATCCGCTAAAACACAGTATCTATCAGCATTTTCAAGGGAACAAATACATCAATTTACTACTTATTTACTACCATTGAATGAGCCTTGATACGCCAGTTTTCCTAGATATGCAAAGATATGGTACAGCACATCAGTATTGAAACAAGAAAAAAATTGAATATTTTATAGACTATGGAACGCCTAAAATGACGTTCCTTTTCTATTTCCAGCCGTTCTTATTGGACGGCTATTTTATTACCAAAAATGAAAGGAGCATTAGATTTATGAAAAAGACATGGAAACGATTGTGTACGGGCTTCTTAGCTCTTGCAACTGTCGTTACTGCTTTACCGACTATACCCGTCTATGCAGAAAGTAAGCAATACTGGACGGAAAGTGCAGAGCGTGTCGGTATCATTGAAAAAGTAATGAATGACGGTTCTATCGGTTCGACATTCAATGAGGGCTATATGAAAGTCGAGGGCGAAACTGCCTATTGTATTGACATCAATACAGATTTTAAGAACGGTTACAAGACCAGAGCTGACGCAAGCTCACGCATGAGTGCCGACCAGATTTCAGATGTGGCGTTATCCTTAGAGTATGTCAAACAGTATGGCGAAGCTCACAAGGAATTGAACTATAAACAAGTCTATCTGTTGGAACAATGTGTAGTTTGGCAGAGATTGAGCGTACATCTTGGCTGGCAATGTGATAACGTGCGAGCTTCTTATGATGAAATTCCAAAGGCAACACAGGACGAAGTTTTCTCTGGTGCAAGAGCCTTTGTCAAAAAGAATAAAGGACGCTATGAATGTGGCGGTTATATCTACTCTGGCGAGGGGCAGGAATTGGGACAATTCTGGGCGAAGCTGAATGTCGGAAATGCGAAACTGCAAAAGACTTCCAGTAATACCAGCATTACAGACAGTAACGGGAATTACTCTGTCGCTGGTGCGACCTATGGTGTCTTTTCTGATAAGGACTGCACGAAACAGCTTGCCACCCTTACGACTGATGAAAACGAAAATACAGATGTTGTAGAGGTAAAGGCTGGCACAGTTTATATCAAGGAACTTTCTGCACCAGCAGGATATAAAGTGGATAAAACTGTATATTCCTTAAAGGTTGAAGCTGGAAAGACAGCAACATTGAAAGTATCTGATACGCCAAAAGTAACGGACACTTTGATTGAGCTTTTCAAGATTGATATGGAAACACAGAAAGACAATCCGCAAGGGAGCGCTTCTTTAGCAGGTGCGGAATTTACATGGAAGTATTATGCTGGCTTCTATAATAAAGACAATCTCCCTGCCGAAGCTACTCGTACATGGGTTACAAAGACAATCGCTGAAACAGACAGCGACGGGACAGCCCACTACATTACAAAATTAGCGGACGCATACAAGGTATCTGGCGACAGCTTCTATATGCAGGACAGCAAAGCGGTTCTTCCACTTGGGACGCTAACCGTAGAAGAAACAAAAGCTCCAAACGGCTACTTGTTAGAGGGTGCATATATGCAGGCTGGCGATAAGTCCGAACAGATAAAAGGCTTATATGTAACACAGATTACCGAGGACGGCGACCTTGCCGTATTATCTGGAAGTAACCAGTTTTCCGTATCAGACAAGGTTATCCGTGGCGGTGTCAAAATTCAGAAACGAGATTTAGAAACGGGCGATACCAAACCACAAGGAAGTGCCACTTTGAAAGATACTGCCTTTGACATCATTTCCTTAAATGATAATGCGGTATTGGTTGAGGGCAAGCTCTACAAGAAAAATGAAGTCGTAAAGACTATTCATACAAACCTTGAGGGTGTCGCTTCCACTTCTGCTGACCTCTTACCTTATGGAAAATTCCGTATTGTTGAGAGTGAAGCTCCCGACGGTTACTTAACTGACGGTGCAAAGCCGATTGATTTTACAATCACAGAAAATGGAAAAATCGTGGACTTAACCGACAAAGCCCATTCTATCTATAATCAGATTAAGCGTGGAGATATTGAGGGCGTAAAAATCGGTGCAGGCACACACAAGCGTCTTGCTGATGTTCCTTTTAGGATCACAAGCAAGACGACTGGGGAAAGTCATGTTGTAGTAACTGATGATAACGGGCAATTCTCCACTTCTGCTGACTGGGCTTCTCACAAGCACAATACTAACGCAGGCAAGACCAGCGAGGACGGTGTGTGGTTTGGAACTTCTGAACCAGACGACAGCAAAGGTGCATTACCTTATGACACCTACATCATTGAAGAAATGCGTTGCAACAGTAACAAAGGCTTTGAACTTATCCCACCTTTTGAAATCGTGGTATCAAGAAATAATCTTGTGATTGATTTAGGAACGCTAACTGATGAATACGAAAAAGAAATCTCTATTCATACCACAGCGACCAGCAAAGACGGCGAAAAGACTATCCTTGCAGGAAAAGAGGTTACAATCGTTGATACTGTCAAATTAGACGGACTTACAAAAGGCACAAAGTATCAGTTGAAAGGCTGGCAGATGTTAAAGGAAGAAAACGCCGAGCTTATCATTGACGGGAAACGTGTAGAAAACGATTATACCTTTGTCGCTGATGATGAAGAAATGAAAGTGGAAATTTCCTATACATTCAATGCGTCTGCTTTAGGTGGCAAAAACCTTGTTACCTTTGAAGAATTATATGATTTCAGCAATTCAGACGAACCCGTAAAAGTTGCAGAACACAAAGACATTGAGGACGACGGGCAAACGGTACTTATCACAGAGCGTATCATCAAGATACATACTACCGCTACCGATAAGGACGGCAATAAAGAGCTTAAAGCAGGAAAAGACGTTACAATCATTGATACCGTAACCTTAGAGTGCTTAGAAGTCGGTACACAGTACAAACTTGTGGGCTGGCAGATGTTGAAAGAAGAAAATGCAGAACTTCTTATCAATGGAAAACGTGTGGAAAGTGATTACACTTTTATTGCTGACAGCGAAACTATGAAAGTGGAAGTTGCTTTTACGTTTGACGCTACTTCTCTTGACGGCAAACAGCTTGTAACTTTTGAGGAATTATACGATTTAAGCAATCCAGACGAGCCGAAGAAAGTTACCGAGCATAAGGATATTGAGGATAAGGGACAGACGATTACTTTTAAGGAAAAGCCAGAAGAACCAGAGAAACCCGAAACACCACCGACACCGGAAAAGCCTAACAGACCTAGCGACAGTCCAAAAACGGGCGACAGTACAAATGTAATGGCATTTATCGTGATGTTGCTTGCGTCTGCTGGTGGACTGGCTGGAACATATCTTTACAAACTCCGTAAAATGAAGAAATCATAAGGCGGTAACGGTATGAGGAAAGAAAAATCACGCTCTCCGCTGAAGCTGTCAAACGGCAGACTTCCGCTTATTCTGGCTTGTCTGCCAACAACCTGCAAGAACACGGATAGTCAAGGGTGCGTAAGCATTTATTTTACCCTTTACTATCTGGGGGATTGCTGGTACTTCCCAAACCGCCAGAATAAGAAATCACAATCAAAAAACTTATCAAATATAGAAAGAAACGAGGTAAAACAATATGGAAATGAAATATGTCGTGCCAGATATGGCACAGTCTTTTGGAACTCTTGAATTTGCAGGGGAAAGCGAGCCTATCTTTGAAAGAGATAAAAACAATCGCAAGGTCATAGCCAGACGAAGCTATAACCTTTATTCTGACATACAGAAAGGCGAAAATGTTGTGGTGGAAATTCCTGTGCAGGCTGGCGAAAAGCATTTCAAGTATGAGCAGAAAGTAAAACTTGTCAATCCGAAGTTATACGGCAGAGGTTACGCAATCGGGGATATGGGACATACCGATTATGTATTAGTTGCTGATGATATTGTAGCAGTTGAAGAAAAGTAAAGGAGTGGAAAATTTATGAGATTATCAAACGGGTTTGTTATTGACAAAGAGAAAACATTTGGAGAATTAAAATTTACAGCGGTACGTGATGTGTTCTTGCAGAATGAGGACGGGACACCGAGTACCCAGCTTAAAAAGCGTATCTATGATTTGAAGTGCAGTCTGCACGGTGGAATTATCCCCGTGTCTGTACCGCCAGAAGTACCGTTAAGGGAATTTCCTTACAATGCAGTTGTGGAGCTTGTCAATCCAGTAGCCGATACGGTATCAAGAAAAACCTATACGGGTGCAGATGTGGACTGGTATGTAAAGGCAGAGGATATTGTATTGAAGAATAAAAGCAACCAGAACGCAGGCAATACACAGAACCATACACCGCAGGGACAACCGAAAAAATAGACTTGCTGAATAGATTTTCGTTGTAGAGGATATACGGAACTGTTATAATATGGGTATGAAGAAAGCGACAAATTAAAATTTTTAGGGAGTGAGAATAGTATATGGACAGTTGGTTTACCGTCGAACAAATAGACCAAGATACATTCGTCATCAGCGAATACAAACACTGGGAAGAAACACATTGTTATCTATTGTGTGGGACAAAAAGAGCCATTCTGATTGATACAGGTTTAGGTGTTTCCAACATCAGAGAGGTTATTGATGGATTGACGAAACTGCCCGT
The DNA here is from genome assembly GCF_024463855.1 of Clostridium sp. DFI.1.208. Lineage (NCBI taxonomy): Bacteria > Bacillati > Bacillota > Clostridia > Eubacteriales > Clostridiaceae > Clostridium > Clostridium sp. DFI.1.208. The sequence continues at coordinate 4,822 of NZ_JANGCA010000110.1, forward strand.
TACAGTAATCACTACTCATGTTCATTGGGATCATATCGGTGGACATAAATATTTTCGGTCTATTGCAGTTCATGAAGCAGAAAAAGAATGGCTATCGGTCAAATTCCCTATACCTTTGCAAGTGGTAAAAAACAATATTATGTGCAATCCATGTGATTTCCCCTCGGATTTTAAGGTAGAGAAATATCAGATTTTTCAAGGGGTTCCGCAAATGATTTTACATGATGAAGATTGTATTGACTTAGGGAACAGAAAGTTGGTAGTTATTCACACGCCCGGTCATTCTCCCGGACATTGTTGTTTCTATGAAGCGGATAGAAAATATCTGTATTCCGGCGATTTGATATATAGCGGTTGCCTTGATGCTTTTTATCCATCAACAAACCCACAAGAATTTTGGAAGTCTGTTAGAAAAATTCAATCTTTAAAGATAAGTCGAATTTTGCCAGGACATCATCATTTATCTATTCCAGTTACTATAATTGACAAAATAGAGACAGCTTTTCACAACTTGTCAAATGAAGGGAAATTAAAACAAGGGAATGGTATATTCAGCTATGAGGGGTTTCAAATCCATATCTGAAATGCAATCTTAGTTTTACAATTTTATATCCCTACACACAAAGCAGTTAGTCTTAGGATTGACTGCTTTTTTCATACCCAGAAAGACAACTATATTAAAGTCAAGTAGTAATTTATGAAAAAGTATGAAATATAAAATACTTGAAAATATAGTATTCGATCTTTGAAATTGTGAATGTAAATATGTTGAAAAG
>NZ_JANGCA010000111.1:0-5385 GCF_024463855.1 Clostridium sp. DFI.1.208
CATAATTCGGTGCACCAACATCGACGTTGATTTCATAGCCGATATCGGAAGATTTTAATGTATAAGTACTATTTGTAGCACCTGAAATAGCTTCTCTTGAAACAGTCCCTGCTTTTCTTCGATACCATTGATATTTAATATCGGGTACTCCTGAAGCTGTAGCAATTAGTGTTTTACCTGGATTTTCATCACCACTTATCGAAACAGAATTCAAAGCTCTTTCCGTCTGTTTAACTGTGAAGTCATATGTGTTAGAGGCACTACCACCAATAGAAGCATCAGGTTCCGTATAATTGATTGTGATAGTAGCACTTTGTCCCACATTGCCAACAGGAATGATAGTCCCTCCATCTGTTACTTTCAGTATATCGGAATTACTTGAGCTTATAGAGTAAACACTTTTTTGTAACTCTTCTGGTATTTTAATTGCTCCGTAAATATTGCCATCAAAGATACTTGTACTATCTGTTTTACTATCTACTGGAGTAAAAGCTCCTCTAGTTGTTGCATATAATATCGCAATAGGATGTTCTGCCATCCAAGTTAGCCTTGGATAAAACCCATCTTTATATGTCCACGTCCCTGATGTTCCAAATTCACTGGCTAACTTAGTTCCTATCATTTCTTGTGTTGCTAAACCTGTTCCCTTACTTGCTGATGGGAATTTAGAATCAGGTGTTCCTAAAACAGGATCTGGTGCTAAACTTTTATCATAAAAGTTAGATACATTTTGTACAGTATTTCCAGTTTGGTAAAAGCCTCCAAAAACACCGCCATTTAATCCGCCATTTTCCAATGGTATACTATTTGCAGCATAATTCCTTCTTAAATCTGAAATTAAACTCATAGAATTATTACTAGGATGTACTGACCCAATTAATGAACCAGCTGCATTTGCAATACCTGCTTTTCCTATACTGGAATTAACCATATAATTATCATAAATTCTACTCTGCCATATAGAACCTGACACACCGCCTACGGAGTATTCAGGCTCAAAAGTTGAATAAACCTTTCCTCCTAAAGCGCCGCACTCTTGAATTGTATCGTTTCTAGATGTTCCAATAATAAGAGAGGCATCACCATTACTGATAGACTCACTTTCCACACTGAATACTCTGCTAACTACTGAATTTGAAGAACTACTTGCTAAAATAGAAGCAGTTGATACAGTGTTTTCTACTTTTGCATTAGTGATTAATAAATTTTTAACTGTAGCATTATCTATAGCATATAGGATAGCACTTGTGTTTCCTTTCAAATAGGAAACACTATGATAATCACCATCAAATGTACCAGTAAAAGTTGTATGGATAGGATTAAGTGCTGCTTTATTTTTCATATTGATATTAGCTGTAAGTATATAATTAGCACTTCTATCTGTATACTTTCCTATTCCTGATACAAAATCGGAAAAATCGTCTGCATTATTAATTGATATTCCATACCTATAAATGATTTTTTCACTCGTATATTTCATTTCAGCAGGAATAGCTTCTAGACTTTCATCAACATATAACGCTATATTACTAGGTACTGTTAATTGTGCATAGATGTATTTTCCATCTCGATGGCTCCAGTTTTCCTCCGTCGAAGTCATCGTGTTACCACTAAATACACGATTGGAATCAGTATGCGCATTCGTATCTATATACATTTCAAAACGTCCTTTTAACTCATCTCCTGTCCAGTTATTTACTGTTGCTTTTACTTTCGTTCCTGAATAAGCCGTATAAATTCCATTTCCATCTTTCGTATTAGACTCGATTTCTATCTTTTCGTTATATATCTTTTTCACATAGGTAGCTGCCATCTTCTTGATACTTTCGCCACCATATCCAATGTCACTGTTTGGCACGAATTCTGCTTTGATGTAGTGTTTCCACATATCCTCGCTGATCGTCAATGTACTCGTGTCACTGTCTATCGTTGGGCTGTATCCGCTTGCTAGCTGTTTCCATTTCGCCGTATCATCTATTGATGGCGCAGCATTCGTTCCTGTAGCACCACAGTCTGTCGTACTGATGTACCATTTCCAGGTTCCTTTGTTGTTGTTCGCATCTTTTAATGTCGCGCTCACAGTCTTTCCTACGACTTCATTTCCCGTAAATGCGATTGTTCCTGACTGTGTTACCGGACCCAGCTCCACACTTTTGCTTCTGACATTACTCACCTGTGTATCTGCAGTTTCCTGTTTCACAATATATAATGTGTAAACTCTATTTGCCTCAAAATAGGCTTTCTCATAGTCCTGTGTGAGCTGAAAGTTGGTGGAAGGTACCTTCGTCCAGCCTGCCGCAGTCATCGCACTCTCTGTTGTTCCTTCCGGTGCATTCGGTGCCGGAATGGTATCTTTCTGCACGCGATACCATACGTACTCCTTCGTATTCAATTCAACATTCGTTTGCAGGTGATTATCTATATCACTTATCTGTGTAAATGTTGTGATCTCCGGATCTGTTGCCACATTCTTTTTGATACTGCTGGTAACTGCTTCCTTATCGCCTTTAAAATCTCCAGCTCCTGTGTATACTGCCTTCAGCTTCTTTCCGATATCGCTTCCTGTCGGTGTATATTTTGATATCGTTTTATTGTTTGTGATACCGGATGTGATCTGAACATAACTGCCGTTATTTTCACGATACCATTTCCAGCTTCCGTTCGTATCATCCCCTGATGGGATATAATTGGCTTTATTGTAGCTGGCTGTCAGCTCTTTTCCTGCCGTATCGATACCGTCAATGCTCACATACCCCAGAATGCCGGTCAATTCCGTTTTCATTTCCAGATTCAGCAGGCACCATGCACTTGCTTCATAGTTATCATCCTTGGCTCGGCGTACCCAGATGTAATAGGTCGTATTACGATCCAGCCCTGTGATGGTTACATCCGCCCCTTTGTATGCTTTGGTATCTACCAGCTTATTCGTGGGAGCGTCCTCATTATTTTCTTTTCCATACTGGAATTCATAAACGACACCCTCATCCGCATCCTCCCCCATCTTAAATGTCAGTGTGGTATCGGTCTGCGTTTTTCTCTGCGGACTGACGGTCGGCGCATCGTATTGATCCTTTGTATATTTCTGTACTTCTGTTGAGGTTTCTGTGATGCTGCCGCTAAAGCCCTCTGTCGGTGTAAAGGTGACCTTGTAGGTGGTTCCCACAGCCTCTGTTGCCGGGATCATATAATAGGTGGAATCATCCCCCTGTGGGAAGTAGTTCGCGATGTTGCTTTCTACACCGTTCTGTACCTTCGTCCATGTCCAGGTACCCTCTTTCGTGTTGACACCATCCAGTTGTACGATAAGTTTTTCTCCCTGGATCGGATTCGTAGCACCGGTATTTGCATAAGTGAAATGCATACTTCCTGTCAGATTGGTCTTTTCTGTTTTCTTAACGATTCGCTGATCCACAGCAGACCAGTCAGATTTGTAATGCTCCGCCTGTTCTGCATAACGCAGGAATAAATAATAGGTCGTATTACGCTTCAGATTTTTCAATGTTATCTCTGTATTTGGTGTATATGTCTGCACGATACCATCTTCTCGATATTCCACAGGGACTCCATTTTCACTAAGTGAATATCCAACAATAAATTTTTCATCCACACCAAGACCGCTACCTGCTGTATCCTGACTAGGCAGCGTGAATGTAAATGTTGAATCTGTTGCACTCACCATATTTGATGGTGTCGTTTTTTTAGGTGCCTTTACCTCTGCCTTTTTAACCTCTTCGCTCTGCGAACTAATTTCACCAGCATAGAATTTTGTGGGATCACCTGAATAAACGGCTTCAATCTTTGATCCTATATCTCTTGGATCCAAAATCTCATAATACGAATCTGTGGAAAGAGAAGATGATCGTTCTCCATCCGGACTCACTCGATACCAGTTCCATTCACCCTTTTGCGTTGGTACTCCATTCTTCACAACGGCAGTCAGTGTCTGTCCATAAGCTGTAGTATTATTGGATACGGATATCTCCACTGTTCCTATAACATGTGGGTAATCCGTTTTTTGTTCTACATACAAATCACCCCATAGAGAATCTTCATAGCCATCTTCCCCAATCTGCTTTACATAGATATAATACATCTTATTTGGATTCAATCCTGTAATGGTCACTGGATTACTCCCTCGCGTCAGTATATCAAATGGCACGATTTCATCATGTACTCCCTGCTCAATATAGCCGAACTGATACAGGCCTTTCGTAACAGAGGATGGCAGCTTCACTGTTAGTGATATGTCTTCACTCTCTGCGATTTCCGGTCGGACATCGGGTTTTGCTGTTGCAGCTTTTTTTACCTTCGTATCCATAGCCGCCTTGACAGCGCCGCTCGCTCCTCCGTCTTTTTTCGCAGTTGCTTTCACATAGATGAGCTGATTTACATCCTTGCCGCTCAGCAGATAGCTTTTTCCTGTACCAAGGATCTTTTCATCATGATCGCTTCCATCCGCATTTTTCTGATGCCAGGTATATGTAACATCCGCATCGAATTTGTCCTGTGTAAGCTTTGCATACAGCTGGTTTCCTACTACCATATCAGCTGCGCCCGCTTCTTCGCTCAATGCACTGTTCCTATAGATCTTGATGCCGTTCAGTTCTTCCTTTATGACCGTTGAACTGGCTCTCGTTACTGTTCCCTTGTAGCTTTGATCATCACTTACGGTAAAGGTTGCACGTATGAAGTATCCGCTGTCATCTGTTGTCGGTGTATAAGTACTTGTTATACTGTTCGTATCTGCATTGCTTTTCAGTTCTTCCCAGCCGCTGGATAAGGATTTGCTCTTCTCCCATGTCCAGCTTCCTTTTTCACATTGCGCATCCTGTAAGGTCGCAGTGATTTCTGTACTTACCTTAAAGGTAGTGCTCAGGCTGACACTTCCTCCCACCAGTCCCTTATTGGTCGTAATGGGATAGGTCTTCATGGTTTTGGCTGCCATATCGTATTCATTCAGTACATAATCGGTATGCCAGTCTAAATCCGACCAGTTGATCACATCACTCCATAAGTACCTCTTCCAGCCACTTTCTATAGCTGCCTTATGTGAAGCCGGCGCCTCTGCAGGTGTTGTCGTGACCTTGTAATAAAGGCGTTCCTTCATGTTGAAGCTGATCTGCGTCTTTGCTTCCGCAAGTGATTCTCCGGCGATTGGTGATTTCGTAAGGATTCTCGCAGATGCAGCCTTCAAGGTCCTTGTACCACTCTTCGTAGCTGCAATCAGTTCTCCATCCGTATCCTTTGTTGGATCAGTGCTCACTTTCGCAAGCAGGGTATTCCCATTGATTCCGATATTGCCTTTTGCACTCCATGAGACAGCTTCTTTCCCTGTTGAGGAGGGCAGTGCCACATCCTTCGTCAGTCCCATCAGACTTGTCTGCG
>NZ_JANGCA010000112.1:0-5314 GCF_024463855.1 Clostridium sp. DFI.1.208
AGGATGCGCATCAAAAGCGATTGAAAGAGACGGTCTGTCTTGCCGTAACAGGGATAAAGGAGCTGATGCCACGATATGAGGATGCATTCAAAAGCGCATTGATAGACTATGAAAATAAGATATATCCGCTCATCTCGATCGCATTGGAAGAAAGAGGAGAGGTCTGGCTCCCATCCCTTGGGATATCAAAAGAATTTCTCGATAAGGTGGGGACAGACATGACGGGATTTCTGGAATACATGAACGATGTATTAGAAGCGTTCGGCAATGCATTATACGGTATCCACAAAAGATTGGGTGATGCTTCAAAGCTACAAGCACTCTTCGTGAATGTAGATAAGAAAAGATTCCAAGCTTGATATGATGAAACAGTGAGGCTCTTTCCTCACTGTTTCATGAACGCGAAGCATTGCATACAATGAAAGATATAGAAGGTATCGTCCTACCTGGCAATTTGCCAGGTAGATATGGAATACCGCTTCCGGCTCCATCAGTCAATGACCGGGTCGTATTTTCCTAACGGAAAATCTCCACCCTGCCTACGGCTCCTTGACTGCTCCACCTCCAGCGGTGTGAAGAAAGTGTAAGGTAGCTACACTTACAGTTGATAGCGGCAGAACCGCACAGGAGGAAATTATGTATTATTATGAAGTAGAATCACAATCAGTAGTTTTGAATGGTAAAGATGCTTATGTAGCATCCGAACGAGTCTTGCGTGAGTTTGACCTTTTGGTCATCGACAGTAAGGAGCACGGTTTCATTACTGTCTTCATCTCTCGGCAGCTCACAAATTTTGAAGCGATATCGCTCCCATTTGAAATCGGCACCTATCTCATGAAGATGGATATCGAAGGCTATCTGAGAAAGAAGAAGGCAGAGTCAAGCGCGGATATCATCCTGAGGAAAGTAGAGGTCAAAGTCAAAGAAATACAGAATCTAGAGAAGCTGAAGAAGTATGAAAGAGACCCTAAGGTCAAAGCATTGTTAGAAGAATATGAAGCTTTACAGAAGGAAGCACCTATCCAGACAGAAGCTGAGAAGAATGCATATGGTGGATTATCCGTACAGGATATCGACTGATCGGATGGAAACGGGAAAGGACATCCTTTCCCGATCTTTCATCTTCATATATATGTGCGCCCCTACCTGGCAAGTTGCCAGGTAGCTATGGAATACCACTTACGTTTCCTCAGTCAAGGACCGGGTCGTATTTTCCTGACGGAAAATCTCCACCCTGCCTGTGGCTCCTTGACTGTTCCACCTCCAGCGGTGTGGAGAAAGTGTAAGGTACATATCCTTAAAAGAAGATAATAGATAAAAATACATTTACGGGAGGTAAACATGAATGAGCGTGTCGTATCGAACGGGATACATGACAAAAAAATGAAAAACATATTCATTTTAGGACAGCCAAGGACTGGTAAGAGTACGATTGCTAAAAAATTGTTGTCATATGGTGCTTTTAGTATTTTAGCAATGGATGAAGTAAGACATGCGTTTTATGCATGCGGGATACGGGATATATATGCAAAGGGTAATAAGACCGAGGTGGAGGATATATATTCCACAGCTTTTTCAGAGTTTATAAAAAGCTATATCAAATCTTTTCGTTATAACAATCCGGATATCACCCTGATCATCGAAGGGATGGAAATGACCGTACAGGAAGTGGCCAAGGAATTTCCGGAGGATATCATCGTAGTCTTGGGAATCGACACATCTGATACACAGGTATTTTTTGATTTGATAAGAATGCAGGAACGCACGATCGGACATGCATGGACCAGAAATATTACGGATGATGAACTATATGAATGTATCGAACGTAGTATGAGATTTTCTAAAGAAAACGAGAAAGATGCACGGAAATTGAAGATCATGTATTTTTCCTGCAATGGTTATCGGACAGAAGATTATGAAAGATCGATCATCGACTATATACTACGGTCCATGTCTTCCGATGATATAAGGTCTTACCGTGAACATATGAATTTGATGGATCTATATCTTTTCTTAGATCTTACTAATCATTTTGAAAACTATGACTATATAAAAAATATTTTGAAAATAGATTATTATCAGATCATCAAGGTAGGTCATCGTGATCTATTAGAGCTTCATGAGCTTCGCCTTAGAGTCCCTATCTTATATCATGTCGATGACCTTAGCATATTTGAAAAGCAAATATCCAAGCTTAGAGATTTGAGAAATACATCGAAAGATATCGTTATCGATATCTGTGGGAATATTGAAAACTTAGGAGGGATCACGAAATGAAACTGTTTATGATAAGTGGAAGGATAAAGGATATCAGAACAAGGATATCGGCAACCCAGCGAAGCTTTCTCAATATGCATATCTCTTCCAGTGACGGTGCGTCCTATGAAATATCGATGTCATATGAGCACGTATTCGATAACCGTCCTCTGGAGGTCGGTGATCGTGTGATGGCAAAAGGACAGATCGTCTCCCATGAGAGTGAGGATGCATCCGGTGAGGTACATCTGTCCTATGAATTCATAGCAGAGCACATCACGAGGTATTAGCCTGCACTACCTGGCAACTTGCCAGGTAGTTTCCTCATGTGCCAGATAGTCGAAAGAGAGGATGCAAAAATATGAAATTACTCATTCTGATACAATCACTGTATATCATCTATTTATTATCACGGATCAAGCACTATAAACAAGAAATCGAAATGTACGAAAACTTACGTTCTATGTATGTCGAAATGATACGATGGATGAATGCTGAGCGTCTGAAAGATAAAACATAAGTATGGTGACGTATCACGACTAAGGGAGAAAGTCGTAAAAAACTCCATGCAATGAGATAGCTTCAGATCGGCTGCGCCTCTACATGGCAAGTTGCCATGTAGCTATGGAATACCGCATCCGACTCCTCAGTCAAGGACCGGGTCGTATTTTCCTGACGGAAAATCTCCACCCTGCCTTGCGGCTCCCTGACTGCTCCACCTCCAGCGGTATGAAGAAAGTGTAAGGTACATATCCTTACGATCGTAAGCGGTGACCCCGCAAGGAGAAAAATATGAAAACTATAGTGAACACGATCATCGGAAGCAACAACATTATAATCAGAAACAGCACGGTATCCCACATCAAGAATGTCGAGACCCTTTCACAAGGTTGGAACTGGGTCGAATCCACAGAGGGCTCAGGCTTCTTACTATCACCTGAGGGAGATAGCGTCGTCGATTATGTCCTGATCATAGGGACAAATGATATCCGTTACCGTTTCCATGATACGGAGTCATGGATGCTGTTCGTAGGAACAGAAAAAGAATTCAAGGATTTCATCATAAAGAAAGTGAGAGATGAGATATGATATCCATAAATGAAGATAGAAACAAGTTGATGAACGATATACTGACTCTACAGCAGAAAGAACTCGAAAGCTGTGATAATCTCCGAGCACTCTATATATCCATGCTCAACCATCACGATCATCACAATGACCATAGTTGTACGGAAAAAGGTGTCAATATCCGTGTAGGAGATATCTGTTATATCGATTTCGGAAATGCATTCATCGAAGAGATAGGCTTCCAACATTTCGGTCTCATCCTGAGCCTATGTAAAAATAAAGCGTATGTCGTGCCAATGAGCGGCAATGAGCTGGCTTATGCACAAGCCTATAGTAAAGACACCCCAAACGGAAAACAGCATCTGATGCGCCTGGAAAAGGTCGGTAGGATGAAGAAACGTTCTGTCTTATTCATAAACGATTCCAAATGGATAAATACCGCGAGGGTCATAGATGTAAAAGGACATCTGAAAAGAGACAGTCAAGTCTTTCAAGAAATCATGACCAGGGTCAAAGACATGATATCCTAGAGGAGCTCTCCTCTAGGATATTTCATATACTACCGAGCAACTGATCAAGGAAAAAGATGCTGGATAGCTCTGCCGGCTCAGGAGCCGGCCAACTACATGGCAAGTTGCCATGTAGCTATGGAATACCGCACATGGTTCCTCAGTCAAGGAGCGGGTCGTATCTTCCTGACGGAAGATCTCCACCCTGCCTTCGGCTCCTTGACTACTCCACCTCGTGCGGTGTGAAGAAAGTGTAAGGTAAGTGGCAACCCCACAGGAGATGGAACATGAAAAAATTATATTACCTGACGTATCATCAGCATCTTGGTCAAGATACAAGATATCTTGCGGAAGGATTGATCCTGAATGATGAAGAGCTTCAACAAAAGTCTCACTTCTCAATAGGTGAAGAATCCTACATCTGCTCGGCAGTTCCTTTGAACGATGCCGAAGATATCTATTATTTCATACAAGATCTCATCCAGCGAGGTAAGACGACGAATATGCAGACTAAGAGATTACAGACCTTGGCATTACGTGAGTTTCTGAACGGTGAACCCGGAGATCTATATACAGTCCTTTGCGATAAAGTACAGTACGGTATCACAAGGATACAGAAGCAGAGTGCAGCCGGCCACACATTCTATGAGTTAGATGATCATTATGCAGATATCTGTAGGAGAAACAACGCAAGCATGCTCGTTGAATTTGCATATCTCGGATACACAGTCGACTATTGCTTTGCATTGTATGATGAGCTATTGAACATCGAACTGATATTCAGTGATCAAAAACAGTACCATAACAAATCTTGGAGATGTGACGATGAATAAGGAGATTTTTGAATACGGCGGCCATCATTTTATTCCGGCAAGGCAGTTCACCAGAGAAGAAGATGATCTCTTTGTTATTTCACGAAGGCAACGAAGAGATGAAGAACTCGGCTTTTGTAAGTCAGGCAATGGCTATGAGAGCAAGTATCCTTATTCTCCTGAGGGTTTCTATGCTGCGTCACCGGACAAGGAATGTGATCTGTTCCGCTGTATGGAAAATGGAAAGCTATATCTGCCTTGTGAAAATGATCTACAAGAGTATGTGGAGGCAGAGAAATGTAAACTACCAAAATCAACACGACCGAAAGAGCAAATAGAGTAGAACTGTCATACTCACAGAAACCGGATATCAGTATCCTTGTTGATCGAAAGCTGCCGATGACGATGTTATCAGCAGCTTCCCTGATATGTTTAGATCACTCTTTCTGTTGCACGACTACATGGCAAGTTGCCATGTAGGTATGGAATACCGCACATGGTTCCTCAATCAAGGAGCGGGTCGTATCTTCCTTACGGAAGAACTCCACCCTGCCTATGGCTCCTTGACTGTTCCACCTTGTGCGGTGTGAAGAAAGTGTAAGGTAGTTATCAAAAAGGAAGGAGTGCTTTTGAAAGGGTTGCGGAAAACGCCTTACGAATGTATAATTT